>JBHNNM010000909.1:0-838 GCA_048563625.1 Gammaproteobacteria bacterium
TCAGAGCAGAACAACACAACGTGAAATGCACTTCATTTTCGACAGCAGCTCTACACAAAGGACATATGGTGTCTGTGTAGGCATGCGTTTTGTATCGTAAAGAATGAACAACTATAGGACTTACACCAAATCTAAACTTAATAAGCGAGTTCCTTATATACTTATTAACATCAACTGAAAGATATACTGCTTGTACATGATTCGTCTTAAATTGTCTGTAAAAATTAAATCTATCACTTGCATCAATTCGACTCTTCCAGTCCTGCCAGCGGTTGTCAATGAGTCTTTGTCTAAAACAACGTATAAACAAATTAACTTCCTGAACTCCCTTGTTCTGCCATACGTACCCAAAACCAAATCTAAACAATGTTGTGCGAATTTTAGTCACCCAATTATTTTTTCCTTGTTCGTCTAAATGCAATAACATCAAATAGGCTTTGTACGGTAAACGTTTTTCATTCATTCTAGTAATCTTAAGCCAATAACGTACTGCACGAACATATGCATTTATATACAATGGGTACCTTGCAGTATCTCCATAGATCATATTGTTTGGTGTCATTTGACCCACCCCAAAAAACCTTTTTAATGCAAACATATGGGTTTTTTCTATTTGATAACAATAATCATCCTCAAGGCCCCAGATCTCTGCGGCGTACAAAAGCACTGGTTGCACTTTAGAGTCGAAAAGCTTCCCAAAAAGTTTTATAGACTGACTATCAAATTTGTACAAAACACTCAAAATACCCATGACTGCCCTTTTACCTCTTGCAGCCAAGTCACTGCAAGCAGTGCTAAATCGTAACTTCGTAGTAAAATACAAACCTAAATATTTATA
>JBHNNM010000910.1:0-838 GCA_048563625.1 Gammaproteobacteria bacterium
TGTGTGTGCGTGCGTGCGTGCGTGCGTCTTTGTGTGTATGTGCGTGTGTGCGTGCGTATGAGTGTGTCTGCGTGCATGCGTGCGTGCGTGTGTGTGTGTGTCTGCGTGCGTGTGCGTGCGTGTGTCTGCATGTGCGTGAGCAAATCAAACACAAATTATGTAAAATAAATTAACGTGCGTGCGTCTGTGTGTGTGCGTGCGTCTGCGAGTGTGTTTGTGTGTGTGTGTGTGTGTGTGTGTGTGTGTGTGTGTGTGTGTGTGTGTGTGTGTGTGTGTGTGTGTGTGTGTGTGTGTGGGTGAGTGAGTGTGTGTGTGTGTGTGTGTGTGTGTGTGTGTGTGTGTGTGTGTGTGTGTGTGTGCGTGCGTGCGTGCGTTTGTGTGTGTGTGCGTGTGTGCGTGCGTATGAGTGTGTCTGCGTGCATGCGTGCGTGCGTGTGTGTGTGTGTCTGCGTGCGTGTGCGTGCGTTTGTCTGCATGTGCGTGAGGAAATCAAACACAAATTATGTAAAATAAATTAACGTGCGTGCGTCTGTGTGTGTGCGTACGTCTGCGAGTGTGTTTGTGTGTGTGTGTGTGTGTGTGTGTGCTCGCGCGCGCTCGCGCGCGCGTGTGTATGTTTAAGCTTACTATTCGTAATAGTAGGTTATATGAATCTATCAGATATTGTACTGCCTTATCTGCTGGTTCAGTGCTTAAAATACGTGTATAACGGAGTGATGTATGCACTGTAGGCATGTGTGCGTCTGGCGATGTGAACACGCATCTTTTGTGTGGAAGTTTTTATGCTTCATGCATAAAGTTTCACTCATTCATTCATTCATGCTTCATATATCTATAT
>JBHNNM010000911.1:0-835 GCA_048563625.1 Gammaproteobacteria bacterium
ACCAATTTCTTAAAGCCAGTCTGGTTTGCTATATCCGTACGGGAAAGCCCATGTTGCTGGCCGAATATGAGGCCAGTTTGAAACCCCAGACAATCGCAGCTTAAATCCAGTTTAAGCTCACAAGTACCCGAAGTCCTAGGTTATCAGCAATTCCACCATCAACCAGATGAACATAATCAATGCGGTCTTTTTCAATATAGCGTAGCAGCCCGCTTTTTATTTGCTCGATTCGTACATTGTCATTATTCTGTATCTTTATGGCTTCGCCGGAGGACATGGCTTTATCACAACCATGATAATTTTTCAGAACCACTGGAGCAAAAGCAATGGGTACTGCTGATGAAGCTGCTACAGCTCTTGAAACTGGAAATTGTGATAAATCAGAACACAGAAAATTAAAATATTCCTGTCTGAAAATAAAAGGCTGACCGGCACTTAAATCAGTAGCATTAATCTGGATAAAGGGCATATCGCTTCTAAAATCAGCAAATGTTTTTCCATTAAATATATACTTATCATAATACATAGTCCGCCCTGAACAAATCATAGTGTATTGATTTATAAGGAAATGTTGGTGAGTTTTGGGTGTTAAATTTGCAAGTTTTTGGTAAAATAAGCCTTATTACCTTGCAAATTTCCAGACCAAACTGAAGCCAAAGAAACAGCCAAAAATACCTCAGGAAGACTTGTTCAGGATGCGCCTTGAAAACATGTTGGACATAAACCATGAGTTGATTAAGTTATCAAAACACATAGACTGGGAAAGTCTTGATAAAGAATGGGGTGCTCTGTTTGTATCCACTAAAGGTGCTCCTGCCATACGCACTCGTTTGAT
>JBHNNM010000912.1:0-835 GCA_048563625.1 Gammaproteobacteria bacterium
TATAAAACTTAATATAAAAAGAACAGGAATGGAATCAATCCAAAGGAATTAAAAACGATGTATAAAAAAAATAGAAATTTTACACCTACTCAAATCATTTTTACACTATTTGCTTTATTGCTTAGTGTTTCTGCCTATGCAGGTGAAAAACTTAAGCCCTTTATCCTGGCTTCCAATGCACCGGGTGATCTTGCGGCTGTGGTAGCGGATACTAAATGTAAACTCACCAATGCCGGTTTTGAAGTGGTTGGTGAATATTCCCCTTATACCGGTGCCAATATTATTATTGTTACTAATGATGCATTAAAGAAAAATGCTGCAGCAACGGATACCGGCGGTTATGGTGCAGTACAGCGTATTTCTGTCACCGATAAAGATGGAGCCATTCAGGTAGCCTATACTAATCCAGTCTATATGGCTTATGCCTATCAGATGAAAGGAGACTTAAGCGATGTAGCAGCGGCTCTGGAAAAGCCCTGGGCAAGCAGGAAGCCTATGGTTCCAAAAAAGGACTGGATGCTGATGATCTGAAAGGTTACCACTATATGTTTGGTATGCCTTATTTTGATGAACCTGATGTAGTGGCGGATCACGGCAGTTATGATGCAGCGATTAAAGCGGTTGAAGCAGGACTTGCGGCTGGTAAAGGCGGCGTATCTAAAGTCTATCGTGTTGATATTCCTGGCAAACAGCAAAGTGTTTTTGGTGTAGCCATGACTGAAGGTATGAGCAGTGATGCTACCATAATGAAAGAAGTGGGTTTTATGGATATTCGCTCTACTGCGCATCTGCCTTATGAAATGCTGGTGGACAAAGACGGTAAAGTGTATGCTTT
>JBHNNM010000913.1:0-834 GCA_048563625.1 Gammaproteobacteria bacterium
TAGCAAAATCTAGAGAAGAGAAATGGACACATATACCAAGATGGTGGTTTTCTAAACTGGCAAACGGCTTTGGGGTGTTTAACTTCAATTGTCGCTCTAAAGATGTAAAAGGATTAGACAAAATCAGAAACGGCTTTTGGAAAGCTGTTCTCTGTACATATTTAGATACTGGTAAACTTACAACCGAAAACGAAATTAATTCTGAAAACGTTTATTTTCAACAACTTTGGAACAACTCCCTGATACAGTATAAGCATAATCTATTATTTTACCCCGAATGGAAAAGACAAGGCATTGAATACATTAAAGACATCACAAAAGACAACGAAAAACGATTACTTACCCTAGAAGAAATTAAACAGATAATAGTGAATAATAGAGGAAGTATTGTTTTAGATTACAACGCAATTATTAACGCTATCCCAAAACATTGGTTAGATTGGATCTCAGCTAATAAACAAACAACTGAACTTGAAATAGACCAGGTTACTATTAAAAAACTTGACCAATATTTGAAGAAGCCGACAGATCTTTTAAAACTGATTGTCAACAAAGATAACATTATACCCTGCTCTGTTGGATTTTGGCAGCATAAGTTACAGATACACATTACAGACTGCAACTGGAATCTAGCCAAAAAATGCACGAAAGAGATTCGATTGTTAGTGCTTCACTGGAAAATTCTCCATAACATATATCCAACAAACATACTACTACATAGAATGGGAATATCTGAAAATAGAAACTGTAAATTCTGCACAGATGAAATTGATTACATTGAACATTTCTTTTGGTCTTGTGGTAAAATTAATTTAATTTGGAAAAAAGTCGAGG
>JBHNNM010000914.1:0-833 GCA_048563625.1 Gammaproteobacteria bacterium
TTGTTTAATTTCTTCAGTTATCCATGGTTTGTCGCACTGCCGAACACTAATTGTTTTTACAGGCATACATTTTTTTGCCGTATTGTGTAAAGTGTCAGAAAAGAGTTGTGCAGCCTCTTCCATACTATGTAGAGATACAATGTCCATCCACCTAACATTAGAGAGCTCGTTAGATAGTTTTTCAACGTCGAGTTTTCTATAATCATAAATAGTACGTTTGAATGAAGGGCTATGTTTTATTTTATGAATTAATTTTACGCACGGCACTGAATGGTCACTACAGACTGGTGGAAGAACGTCAACATGACTAATTATGTCGATACAAGAGGTGAGTACAAGATCTAGCAATGTGGCTGACGTTTCTGTAATGCGTGTGGGATGAGTTACTACTTGCTGTAGGTTATTGAAGTTGATAACATCTAGGAGCTGAGGAGACGGGTTACTTAAAAAGTTTGTGTTGAAATCCCCAAGCACTATGAATTTATGTGGAGTGCTGGACACGTTTTTAATAGACTGGTCTATTAAGTCCCAATAGTCAGATTTTGAGTTTGGAGGTCTGTAAAAGGATCCTATTAGCAACTTATCTTGGCCAATCTTCGTCTCTATCCAGACTGCTTCTAGTTGGGGAATAGACAGGTCATGCCTCTCTTTACAAATGAGACTGTTCTTAACATAAATTGCCACTCCTCCGTGCGGATCGTCAGATCGGTCTTTACGTACCGGTGGATGATACCCATTGATTGAAATTTCGTTATTTTTAATATCAGCCGATAACCATGTCTCTGATATAGTAATGACATCATGATCTGTTACTTCACTGTCGAGTAAATCTA
>JBHNNM010000915.1:0-832 GCA_048563625.1 Gammaproteobacteria bacterium
AGCCTGACTTTGGAAGGTAGGCTGTTCACTATGAAGGTGGTATTTCAGGTTTGTTCATTTAACCACTGCTGACTTAAACCACCGCAATGAGCGTTTACACAGTTATTTTTACACCCTCCAGGCCATGGAAAATCATCAGCCCACCAGTATTACCGCAGAACTGCAGCCTGAAGAACAGCAAATTGTTCTGCAGGAACTTAAAGCTATTATGTCTGTTTACGACCAGTAATTTTCTGTAACTACTCAGCATATTCATCTTTTGCACCCTTCTTGTAAGTAAGAGATGCGTTATTTTCGTACTCAAATGGTCACGTATTAATATACGCTCACATTTTCCGTGCGCCTCTTGAGATAGCGGAGCTATTGTGCCTTGAACTGGCACAAAATCTAAATACGCTGAGCAGTTACAATTTTCTTTTCAATTACTCAATCCGGTTAACTGCTTCACAGCTTTTCTCTGCTTACCTGTCATTAATAATCTTTATTGCTATAATCCTAGTAACTACTCAGTATAAATTAAATTAATATAGAGTGAATGGCTGCAGGTACTGGATTTACAGGGTTTTGAAAACATGGATATTTTCACAAAGCGATACATGGATGTACTTGAGCGCCCCTGGAAATTCAGTACCTGTAGACAGTCACGGTCAGGTACACTAAATAGTTACTAATCCTAAATAATAAAAACTAAATATACGCAGTAAATGAAGATATCTTGCAATGGATATAAGCAAATTTCTCCAGTTAATGGTGGATGAAGAAAAACTACAGGAATTCCATGATACTCTGGAGCTGAATTTTGCCATTTCTCTGCCTGAAATTGGCCGTTCTC
>JBHNNM010000916.1:0-831 GCA_048563625.1 Gammaproteobacteria bacterium
TTTTGTTAACTGAGCGAGAGTGACGAAGTTATAGTTTTTTTCCTGGAAGTAATCTTCGTTGTGAAAGTTATGTCAGACGTCATGTTTGCCACACAACTGTTGTTGTAATGTGACGTAAAACATTAAACTTTTCAAGTTTCATTAAGCCCAGCAGATGTTAGTAATACTAATAGCGGTTCTGAGAACTGAGTACTGATTTGTGTAGAAGTCATGGTGTGTAGGTTTGACATGTTTGTACTGAGCATATCAGTATTGGGACAGTTCCAGGTTATTGGGTTAATAATTTCATATTCATAACACTTCAAATTCATTGACAAGACCATGGTATGCTGAACTGAGTGTACTCCTGAGCCAAGTGGTACAGCAAGGAGGAAAACATCAAACACAGATAGTTGCAGACGGTACAGAGAGAGGCTGGCCGCAGAGAATCCACATCTCAAACAGTCAAAGAGCTTGGGGGGCTGGGGGGGAGGGGGTCTGGACTTAATTGTTAATTATGCTAAAAATTGGGGAAATGTTATTTTGTTGTAATACTGATGTAATACAGAAAAATAATTCATTTAATTTTTATGACTTGTTATTAAATGCAAACTGAGAAAAAATCTTCTCACTGTGTTTTTGTATGCACTTGTATGGCTGATTATAGTATATTGCATGAAAGGGTGTGTTACTTGTTATATAAAAAAATGTTGAGTTATGGGTTTATGTCACCCATCAGATATTACAACAATCAACATGTCATAATCATGTGTAAAATTATATGAGTGTACAAAATTTGGCACAAACATAGTAGGGGAGATGTGCACTAATAGTGTGACTTGATTTTGTGCA
>JBHNNM010000917.1:0-830 GCA_048563625.1 Gammaproteobacteria bacterium
TTGTTTATTAACGAATTGACGAAGGACATCATTGAAAGTGGCAAGCATGGCATCCAGTTAGCTCCTGATTTGATTGAACTGCTGATTTTGTTATTTGCTGACGACGTCGTTTAGTTGTCTGATAGTGTCTTTGGTCTTCAGACTCAACTGAATGTTCTGTCTAACACCGCCAAGCGTCTCGATTTGATTGTAAATCTGGATAAGTCTAATATAGTTGTTTTCAGGAATGGGGGTCATCTTGCTCTGAATGAAAAGTGGTACTTTGGTAACGAGAAACTTGAAGTTGTAAACATGTACAAGTACCTGGGGGTCTACTTTACCACAAGGCTCACGTTCTCACCTACTCTAAACGACCTTGCAGATCGAGCCAGAAAGGGAATGCTAGCAATTATGAAACTTTTATGGTCCATTGGTGAGCATTCCCCAGAAATCTTCTTTAAAATGTTTGATTGCCAGATACAGCCTATTCTGACTTATGGTTCCGAAGTATGGGGACTATCAGATAACCAGGAAAGTATCGAAAGAGTACATTTATCAGCCTTGAAAAGGTTTTTGGGTGTCAACTCAAAGTCTCCCAGACATTTAATATATGGCGAAACGGGCAGACACCCCCTGTTTGTAAACACGTATGCCAGATGTATAAAGTTTTGGCTGCGCCTGACGTGTATGGATGACAGAAGGTACCCCAGAAAAGCTTATAATATGTTATTAAATCTTCAAAGACAGAACTATACTACATGGGCTTGCAAAGTTCGAAATGTTTTATACAAATTTGGCTTTGGTGTGGTTTGGGAAATGCAAGGTGTTGGTAATGTAAACTTGTTCATTAA
>JBHNNM010000918.1:0-830 GCA_048563625.1 Gammaproteobacteria bacterium
GAGCATCATCCAAAAATTGTTCGTTAGCTGACAGCTGACCTATGGCGTAATCAACTACATCCAAATATTGTTCGTTAGCTGACAGCTGACCTATGGCGTAATCAACATCATCCAAAAAGTTTTTCGTTAGCTGACAGCTGACCTATGGCGTAATCAACTGCGGCAGTGGTTGGAGGAAGGGTGTCGTAAACCAGTGCTTGGAGTTTGATCAGTAGCCAAACCTTTCGGGGGACGCTGACCGCGTTAGTGTCCAGCTGCGCGGAGACAAAGAATGCCCCTTCAGTGACGTAAGCAAATCTGGCCGAGTTTGGAGGAAGGTGCCGAAGAGCGATGCTCGGAGTGTTGATGATGATGAGTTGATGCTTAATGTCCTCGGATGTCAGTTGACATATTAGGGACAAGTTGTGACCAATGCCGAAGCACGGTTCGATAAATCTTTACGTCCACGGAAACCAGAATGCTCGTTAGAACGGACAGCCCAGGACGTCCACCTCGACTCTCACACAGCTCCTGAACTATGTGTGTGGGTGATGATGATGATGAATTGATGCTTAATGTCCTCAGATGTCATGAGACATATTAGGGACAAGTTGTGACCAATGCCGGAGCACGGTGCAATAAATCTTTACGTCCACGGAAACCAGAAGGCTCGTTAGGACGGACAGCCCAGGACGTCCACCTCGACTCTCACACAGCTCCTGAACTATGATGTGTGGGTAAAGATACACGTGTATTTATAATCTTTGGTGTGGGTGTGCCCTTGAGCGGGGATAGTTCAGTGATAGGTTTGCTGATAGAGCACCGGACCCGTGATCGCCTGAAAGGTCACA
>JBHNNM010000919.1:0-826 GCA_048563625.1 Gammaproteobacteria bacterium
ATGAAGGTGCATGGTGAATTCACATATAAAATAATTACGCACTGAATGAATCTGTTTATTCATTTTTACACAAATAGATGAGTTTGCACCATTTGAGAGACTAGCAAAGACGGGAAACATTGCCAAGACCAGAAAAGAGGTTTCAACAAGTACTTCCTGTCGTACATTCTAATAACTGATCACTTTTATATAGCACTACTCTCTGCCCTCGAAAAGACTCATTGCGCTGTTGTTGCATGTGGTTCCGAGCGAGTGACCGTATGTAGCCGAAACATCATCGGCCTCCTTTCAGGGAGTCGAGCCGCAAACATATATTTTAGCAGCTGTATTTTACATAACGATTTATAGGGTATGATTGTGTGGGAGGACTTGTCCTCGTGCACTGGAGTTAATGCTAACATATTTTTAAGAAACAGAGACCAGAAAGGTTAGCTTTTCTGCTAGTTATTTACACCAAAGAGTCGATGGAAAAAAGGCTTAAATATTAGTATTTACAGACTATTATAATAAATGTCCGTTTATCACTTTCATGTATAGTTGCTAGAAAGCAGTTTAAACACGAAGGACATGACATAGATCTAATATAGAGTGCTTCCAGTCCACCTGAGTGTCTGCTTCCTAAACTCTGTTTAGTCAATGAAAATACTGTGTGAGATATGGAAACATACCACACGACCACCATCTCTGACTTGCAGAGGATCTGTTTTACAGTTTTAACGTGGACTAGCTGTTTTAACTCTCTCAGAGCGTGACCCCCTGCCTCTATGTTCTTTAACTAATCCCATTTGTGAGCATTCCCGCCTTCTACTTCCTCCCTTGAGAATAC
>JBHNNM010000921.1:0-824 GCA_048563625.1 Gammaproteobacteria bacterium
ACACAGAGAGAGAGAGAGAGAGAGAGAGAGAGAGAGAGAGAGAGAGAGAGAGAGAGAGAGAGAGAGAGAGAGAGAGAGAAATCGAGCAGGCGGCAGCACCAAGAAGCACACACCAGGAATACACGAGTCACCACTCCAGGAATAGTAGTAGGAATGAACGCACAAGCATTTCCCTTCCACACACAAACTGTCTGCCGCTGGACAGCCGGTGTCAGCCTCACAAGTCGAGTTCAGCCAGTCTGTGAGATAGATGACAGACGTGAGACATCTTGAGGGACATCCGTGAAGTGCACATGCCAGTTACTACTGCTATTACTCTTCAGCCAACCCGCTTTATAAAACAGCATCACTGGTATCAGACATCTTGTTAGTGATCTGTTAAATGTACATGCCAGCACGGCAAGTACTGTTCAGCCTGTCCGCTAGATAAAGGAGGATCAGCCAGTATGAGACATCTTGTTCGTGATGTGTTAAATTTAAATGCAAGCACTGCAAATAAAGCAGGATCAGCCAGTATCAGGCATCTTGTTCGTGATGTGTTACCTACTACAAAACATATCCTCACACAGGTACATATTTAACAAGGCCGCTAACCAAAGATAATCAGCAGGTATAACGCATATTGATCACCTGTAAGCCAGTATAACACATATCGACGATTTGTTAGCCAGTATAAGACATGTTAATTATCTGTGAGCCAGTATAACACATATTGACAATTTGTAACCCAATGTAACACATGCTGATGACCTGTAAGCCAATATAACAGAGTAGTAGTAGCGAGCCTAAATAGTGGTGGTGGTAAATGATGACATATAAGCCAG
>JBHNNM010000922.1:0-822 GCA_048563625.1 Gammaproteobacteria bacterium
ATTGAGTATAAGCTGGGCATAATCTGAGTATAAGAAGCAGGAATAACAAATGAAAAAATTATCACTAGAAGATATTTCACGATTAAACCAGTTGTTGGATGAATCTCTGCAGCAGGCCAGTAAGGAACAACTGGCTACCTGTATACGTCTGCTGGGTACTTCTCTGGCACAGTTAAAATTAAAACATAAGGTTGATGATGATCAGAATGCCAGGGATTTCAGTAGTTTTGTAACGGAACTGGAAAATGATGCGCTGAGTGATGAGTTTAATGAACTGGCTGCAAAAACCATAGTAGAGTGTGCCACAGCCATGGCTGTGGCAAAAGAAGGAATACAGGCTAAAGAGAATACCAATGAGCAGGCAAAGAAGACAGTGTAAATTAAACTGTGTATCCGCTCTTATTTAAATATAAGGAGCCAACTGCTCCTCAAACTCGATTATAAATCGATTCATTGCTGCTTTCCAATTTCTGATGGGCATTGTCCATTTTCTGGAAGCCGACTGGATAGCCAGATAAATCATCTTCATAGCAGAATCATCGTTAGGAAACAGTCGCCTGTTCTTAATAGCCTTGCGAATAACACTGTTCACTGACTCAATGGCATTGGTGGTATAAATAACCCGCCTGATATCTTCAGGATAATCAAACAGCGTAATAAGGTTGGGCCAGTGTGCCTTCCATGACCGACTGATTTGTGGGTATTTAGTGATTGGCCGAAAAAGCAGAAAATTAAAACGGAGGGCATCATTAGCAACTGAAATTAGCCTCCAGGCTATGTACTCGTTGACTGCTATTGGCATCTCTCAGCACCCGACAAGCC
>JBHNNM010000923.1:0-821 GCA_048563625.1 Gammaproteobacteria bacterium
TCAAGGCATAAGAGCTTAGTTTACCCTACCGTGGCCTGTGAGCTCAGTGGTGTAGTGGACTGTGAGACTTCCCTTTTCGTTGCGCTCTGGTGCAGACCAACGTTGCGACTAGGAATCTCGGATCGAGACAAGCTGTTGGTATCGTACCTTTTACCTATTTTTCTTGACGAACGATTTTTGTATTGTGTTCTCGGGTGACTCTCGTTACCTGGAGAGCATCTTGCATTAATTAGAATCAATTTTGCAATTTTTGCGATCATATTCTAAATTTTCAGGAGGTTTACCCGCCTGTATCTGTGTGTGTGGTGTGTTTCTCCTTGTCTAGCGACCTAGTATCGTATTGTATTTTTGTGACTGTAACTTGTATACCCGTGTTGTAGTATCTGTGGCCGTTTTCTTTTTCCTTTGTCTAGCGACCTAGTATCGTGTGGTATTTTCGTGACTGTGTTGTATACCCGTATTGTATTATCTGTGGCTGTGACCGTGCCTACCCGGGCTATGTATTTGTGGTTGTGAGCATAACTGCCGTGTGTGGTTGGAGACCCAGTGATATCGTGTGTTGAGTATTTGTGGCTGTGAGCATAACTGCCGTGTGTGGTTGGAGACCCAGTGATATCGTGTGTTGAGTATTTGTGGCTGTGAGCATAACTGCCGTGTGTGGTTGGAGACCCAGTGATATCGTGTGTTGAGTATTTGTGGCTGTGAGCATAACTGCCGTGTGTGGTTGGAGACCCAGTGATATCGTGTGTTGAGTATTTGTGGCTGTGAGCATAACTGCCGTGTGTGGTTGGAGACCCAGTGATATCGTGTGTTGAGTATTT
>JBHNNM010000924.1:0-821 GCA_048563625.1 Gammaproteobacteria bacterium
GACCAGTGCCCAGCCTGTGGTTATTGATGAGGAAGACCCACCTAGTGTGGATGTTCTGGACAGTCCTATTACTGAAGAAGAGATTATGAGAGCTGTCGAGCATCTCAAAACCAGTAAGGCGCCGGGTACTGATGGTATACTGGCCGAGATGATAAAGACCTCACTTCCGCAGATTTTACCTTTTTTGGTGGCATTGTTCAATCGTATTTTTGATACAGGGGAGTACCCGACTGCATGGACAGGTGCAATTATTATACCGATACATAAAAGTGGCAACAAGAACGACCCTGATAATTATCGGGGAGTGTCATTATTGAGTATTCTTGGAAAGGTTTTTGCTCACATTTTGAATAAGCGACTGTCGTGGTGGCAAGAGGAAAACAACAAGATTGCTGAAGAGCAAAGTGGTTTTCGTACCGGATATTCAACCATGGATAATGTGTTTGTTTTGTATGCAATTGTTCAGAGGTACCTGACGAAAAAATCTGGAAAAGTGTATGTATGCTTTGTTGACTTCAAAAAGGCATTTGATACCATCAACAGAAGTATGCTATGGAATGTCTTAAGAAAGGCTGGGGTAGGTGGAAAAATGTTGAAAATTTTGCAAAGCATGTATAAAATAGTAAAGTCATGTGTACGGTGTCCTGAAAGTCTTACTGATTTCTTCGACTGCCCTAGGGGGGTGAGACAGGGGTGTGTATTGTCTCCAACTTTGTTCTCGTTTTTCATCAACGAATTAGCGCTTGATGTCGCCAAAAATGGATTGTATGGGGTACAACTTACTCCGGATATAATACAGATTTTAATAATGCTCTTTGCTG
>JBHNNM010000926.1:0-818 GCA_048563625.1 Gammaproteobacteria bacterium
AGCATTCTGAACAGGACAAAGATGAAAACCGTCAGTTCCTGCATCATGGCATTGCTGAACGCAATTTTGAACATCGTTTCCAGCTCGCCGACCATGTTAAGGTTACCGGTGCCAGCCTGGCAAACGGCCTGCTAAATATAGAACTGGTTAGAGAAGTACCTGAAGCTATGAAGCCCCGTACTATTACCATTGGTACCGGCAGAAGCACCACTCAACTGGAAGATGTTTCTAAAAAAGAGGCTCAGGCTACTGAAACTAAAGAAAATACTGCTGCAAAAGCCAGTGAAGAGCAAACCATAGAAGCCGCTTAATACCGATTTAAGGACCTCCTTCTTCCTCTCTCCCCTGCCCCATTAATTATCTTCCAGCTCGAAGATAGGGGCAGGGGAGTTTTTTATTTTACACTCCCCTGCTTTTGACATTAACTGCCTGCCGTTTTAGAATAACCGAGCAAAACACTAAAGATTTAATTTTATCAGTGTGTATACAGAAAGGGCTCTGCTCTTAGGTCCCCCTTTTTCAAAGGGGATAAAGGGGGTTTAAGTCTTTGATTTGCAACCCCCTCAGTCCCCCTTCTAAAGCTGTATCTTGGTCACATCTTTTTACCAAGCAGGGGAACTTATTTGGGGTTCATGGATCAGATATCAAAACCATACAGGAAATTGGTATCATGAGTAAAGTATTAAATGAAGCAGAGTGGGCTAATCAAGTATTTGGAGAGGCTGAACTTGGAGATAAACGTTTAACCCGCCGTCTGGTGCAAATAGCCCATCAGATAGGAGAACATACCGGAAAGAGTTTGGTACAAAGCTGTGAAG
>JBHNNM010000927.1:0-818 GCA_048563625.1 Gammaproteobacteria bacterium
AGAAGTTTGTGCGATTCGGTTATGCTTGGACGGGGTGCTATGGTTATGCCTGATCTGGCCTTACAGATCAAACAGGATATTAAAAATATTCCAGAAGAACAGCGTCAGGCTCCCCTGAACTTAAGGAACGTTATATTGCTCCCAGGCTTAAGTTATGGGTTAAATGGCTGATGCCTACTTATAGCCAGGCAGAAGATATTTTTGTATCGCTGAAAAAAATTAAGGACAGCCGTAAGGCTATGGATTTAATTTTAGCCAGTGTAGATAAAAACTAACGGTATTGTTTTCTGTTTCTTCTTTGTTCTTTAGAAAGGGGGATTGAGGGGGTTGCAAATCAGGAACTTAAACCCCCTGCCCCCTTTGAAAAAGGGGGACTTAAGAGCACACTAATTAAAGCGAGGGACATAGCCGACCCATTTTCCATCTACTTCAACTTCGGTATTATCCGCACGGGTCACAGTAACGGAATGATCAGGGTGAACTTTCACAGATACCACCCCTTCATCATCACAGGTAATTCTGGAACCATCTTCTAGTGTACATCCAAAAACCATAATACTTCTTCTCATGTCTAATCCTCCTTTTTTAGCAACTTTATTATTGAGACCAAATTAACCAAGTGTCTAACTTGGTTATTATGCTACCTGTTTTATTGATCCAGATCAATAAAATTTCAAGAGGGCGAAATTTGATTTTTTTATTTAGGGGCTGTTGATCTTTTGTGTACAAAATTTAACCATTCCACATAGGAAGCCACACCATACAACAGCCTAACGCTAATGTACTGGCATAGTTTCTTTCCAGCTTATCATAGCGAG
>JBHNNM010000928.1:0-817 GCA_048563625.1 Gammaproteobacteria bacterium
ATCAGAAGTAGTACAACATAATATCTCGCGTCATCAATTGACTGACGTGACGTCATATGATTAAATGAGGTCAATGTTTTACGTCAGGGGCGATCGGCTGGAGGTTAGAACAATAACAGGCAGCGTACAGTAATTGTCTTTTTCGCTGCAACACATTTTGTAACTTGACTGAGTAGTTACTGAAACCCTTGTATCACATACTTATTTATTGGTTCGATAACGTAGTTCAGTTGCAGCCTTGGTGAATAGCATTAGTACAATGAAAACAAAAACAGCCAGTGGGCCTTTGATCAACAGTGTTGCATTGCACTGTTCAGGATAATGTACGTTGTGTCTATTGGTAGATTGAATCAATGAATGAGTCATTGAGTGGCTGGAATGAAGGAGTTTGGGAATGAACACACACTGTTAGCACTCGAAAGACGTCACACAAAACACAACAAAAACCACCACCACCACCACCACCACCACCAACAACAACAACAACAACAACAACAACAACAACAACAACATAAACCTTTTTTTTTTAAGTTGGACTTTCATCGCCCTCCCCCACCCCCACCCACCCCGAAATAACAACAACAGAACCCAGTTGAATATCATGCGAATGTCGAATGTATCAGCAAACAAAGAAATCGGGGGGCGGGTGGTGGTGGTAGTGGAGACAGTATCGATACTCCTATGTGCTTTACAAGCGTTTGCGTGTGTGTGTGTGTGTGTGTGTGTGTGTGTGTGTGTGTGTGTGTGTGTGTGTGTGTGTGTGTGTGTGTGTGTGTGTGAGTGAGAGAGTGAGTGAGTGTGTGTTTTTGTGTGAGAG
>JBHNNM010000929.1:0-816 GCA_048563625.1 Gammaproteobacteria bacterium
TGCAGATTGGTAAGTTCCAGATTAAAGGCATTGAGCAGGCTGCGGTTGAAACGGATCACACTGAGGGTTGAAAATAAAGCAAGCAGTGTATAACCGTACAAATGGTTTAAGTACTGCTCATTAAAGAAGTTGATATAAAAAATAATAACCGGTATAGCAATAGTGGTCAGGTAGGCAAAATAAGCCTGCAGCATAACGCCCAGCGTAGTAATAGCAGCAACCAGCATCAGGCCCAGTAATAAAAAGATATAGGTAAAATAAAGTGTGTTCTGTTCCGGAATAATAAAAATCAGCAGAGTGATCAGGATACCATTCAGGCAGGCGCCCAGAATATACAGGTAAATCCAGCTCAAAGGCTGCAGGCGGATTAGCTTGCCCTGGTACAGGACATTAGTAATACTGCGCACTGACAGGATAAACAGATTAATAAAATACCATTTGAGCAGCGATTCGCGGATGGCGGTAAAATCCCAGAGCAGAAACATATACAGAGAAATGGCAATAAAAATGCTCAGAACCGATGGATTCAGATACTGAAATAAGTAATCTGCCTGTTTTTTGATCAGCAATTGCTCGTTCTGCAGCATAGGTCAGGAAGTTCTTTTTTAGGAAAAATTAAGTGCTTTAGATTATTTCAGTATCGTTTACAGAACTCGGAATATCAAGTTTGATGCTTATGGGTTCATATTTTATTATTTAAGCCCTGATGTATCCCCACGAATTTATTAGAAAATTCGAGGTTTAAATAAGATCGACTTTCATGGTGAAATATGATCAAATTTGTTTCGACCAAAAAACAAATCAAAAGAACACCAT
>JBHNNM010000930.1:0-814 GCA_048563625.1 Gammaproteobacteria bacterium
AGACGGAAGACCGAGAGGGATGTCCCCGAGACGGCTGGCACAGGCGGAAGGCGCAGGCGGATGTCTCTGAGATGGAAAGCTAAGACGGGTGGGCCCTCCGTCTTAATGCCTTTCCATCTTAGGGATATCCGCCTGTGCCATCTGTTTTGGCCTTCGCAGTCTCGAAGACGGACGTCCTCTAGACGGATGGCCCCGAGACGGATGACCGTGAGACGGATGACCCTGAGACGGATGGCCCTGAGACGGATGTCGCCGAGACGGATGGCTCTGAGACGGATGACCCCGAGACGGATGTCGCCGAGACGGATGTCGCTGAGACGGATGACCCCGAGACGGAGGAAGGCCGAGACGGAGGAAGGCCGAGACGGATGCCCCCGAGACGGATGCCCCTGAGACGGATGTCCCCGAGACGGATGGCGCTGAGACGGATGTCGCCGAGACGGATGGCCCTGAGACGGATGTCGCCGAGACGGATGACCCCGAGACGGATGTCGCCGAGACGGATGACCCTGAGACGGATGTCGCCGAGACGGATGGCCCTGAGACGGATGACCCCGAGACGGATGGCGCCAAGACGGATGCCCCTGAGACGGAGGTCCCCGAGACGGAGGAAGACCGAGACGGTGGTCGCCGAGACGGGAGGTGCGTTTGTTTTTGTTTCTTTGCTTTATTGAAAGATTGTGGAAGTCTTTTGTGGGTGTGACTGTCTGATTAGCTTTGAGTGGCGTGTTTATGTAGTGCAGCGATGTGTCAATCTGGGTGATGATGGCAATGGCGTGTGTGGGTATCGGTGGGTGGTTGGGTGGGTGTGTAT
>JBHNNM010000931.1:0-811 GCA_048563625.1 Gammaproteobacteria bacterium
CAGTTTCATGCTGTGTTTCACCCACGAGCTGTTTGTGTGGAGACGTCTGAAGTGGGTGTCCGTCCATATCGCCAGGTCGTCGGCGTACATGGTCAGCACTACCTTTCCTTTCACTGCCGTGTCCACGTCGTGGACCATGATGTTGAACAACAGGGGGGCGATCACAGATCCCTGAGGAACGCCCATACTTACTCCTTTGGTGGTCGACGTGGCTCCCTTCCACCTGACCTGCATCGATCTGTCGCTCAGGAAGGATCTGATGTAGTTGTACATGTTGCCAGAAATTCCGATCTTGTTGAGTTTCTGTAGCAGCTTGGCATGCCAGACCTGGTCGTAGGCACGGGAGATGTCAAAGAAGCACGTCAGTAGGACCTTTCTCCTCCCTATTGCCCTCCCGACGTGCTCACCCAGTTTCACCAGGTGGTCTGTGACACCCCGTCCCCGTCGGAAACCGGCCTGGCACACGGGGAACACTTTCTTGGACTCACAGTAGTATTCTAGTCTGTTCTTGATCACCCGTTCGTACACTTTCCCTAGGTGGGATGTCAGGGAGATGGGTCTGTAACTGCCGAGCTCCTTCCTCGGTTTGCCGTGTTTGTGGATGGGGACGACAATGGCGTGTTTCCACCCCGCGGGAATTGTGCCCCCATCCCAGCATCTTTGGAAGAAATCCAGCAGGATCTTCAGAAACGACTCGGGGGCCTCTTTCAGCATCCGATACGAGACGGTGTCCACACCGGTGGAGACTTTGACTTTCTTGATGGAAGCCAAGGCTCGTCTTAGCTCGGTGCAGGTCAGTGGGGTGTTAACC
>JBHNNM010000932.1:0-810 GCA_048563625.1 Gammaproteobacteria bacterium
AAAAGATTTACTGAAGGGATGCTATTATTTGTTGCTGAAAAATGAAGACAAGCTAACAGAGAAACAATCTGACCGATTGAACAAGCTGTTATCAGAAAATCAAAACTTAAATATTTTATATCTGATGAAAGAGCAGTTACAGGCACTTTGGAATAACAACAATGTGTCTAAAATGAAAGCTGAATTAGAGCAGTGCTGTGTCATGGCTGATCAAACTAATATGACCTACTTGAAAACATTTGCTCGTTCAATGAGAAAGAACAAAGATGGTATTTGCAACTATGCTAAACATCAACTGACATCAGCCAGAATAGAAGCTGGCAATGTTAGTATTGGCTTAATAAGAAAAAGAGCCAGAGGGATTCGGGATACCGAATATTTTAAACTAAAAATCAGGCAAACCTCCATTCCTGATGAGCAGAGCATGTTCTATTTTGGACAAAATCTCACTCATTAAAGCGGAGAACAACCTTATTTTGGCTTTATTCGTAGCCACCCTACGGGTGAAGTCAAAATGTTCTGGAAAGCCTTGTAGATTCAGTGCTATGGACATTCGCACTAGGTTTAACTGATTTTTTTAGGATAATAAGTATTGAAAGATAAAGGTTAAAAGGTGTAGTTATGGCAAGGCCAGTACGAATAGAGTATTCAGGCGCATATTATTTTATTTCTTCAAAAGCTGCCCCGAGTGAGACGGTTTTTAAAGACACTAAAGATCGTCAGGAATTCCTGACTGTATTGCAGGACGTGATTAAACGTATGCACTGGGAAGTTTTTGCTTATAATCTTATGCCTGACTCATACAAATTG
>JBHNNM010000933.1:0-810 GCA_048563625.1 Gammaproteobacteria bacterium
TGTCTATATAAGCCATAGTAAGAATTTTTTTAGTGAACTGGGCTTTGCAGATAGCCTGGCACAGTCAGATGATTTTATGCGCATGTTCTCAGGAAATCTATCAAAAATACCCTTGCCGCTTAGAAAGCCTGGTTGGGCATGTGGATATGCTTTATCTATCTACGGAACGGAATACTACCAGCAGTGTCCTTTCCGGACGGGAAACGGCTATGGTGATGGTCGTGCTATATCCATCTTTGAGGGTGTGATAAATGGCCGCCGTTGGGAAATGCAGCTTAAGGGTGGTGGTAGTACACCTTATTGCCGTGGGGCCGATGGGCGTGTTGTCCTGCGTTCAAGTATTCGGGAATTTTTAGCTCAGGAACATATGCATTCATTAGGTGTGCCGACATCACGCTCTTTATGTCTATACACCTCTAAAACTGAAAAGGTTAAACGCCCATGGTTTGAACAGGGTGCATATTCAAAGGATCCTGAATTAATGATAGAAGAGGAGGTTGCTATCACGACGCGGGTTGCCCCCTCATTTCTTAGGGTGGGACAGCTTGAACTTTTCGGTCGTCGTGCCCGTAAAAAAGAGCATCCCAGAGCCATGGAAGAGCTTGAAAAGATTGTTTTACACTTAATTGATCGTGAATACAGTGAGCTCATTGATAAGTGCTTAACATTAGAGGAAAAAATACTCCTGCTTGGGCTCTTCTCCGCTCTGATGAGTGAAGAAAGATGCTAATACTCACAAAACCTGTTGAAATATAAAGCTTCTGACAGTTTTATAAGCAATAGGTAATATGAGTATCAACATCTCACCCA
>JBHNNM010000934.1:0-809 GCA_048563625.1 Gammaproteobacteria bacterium
AGCGTTCAGCGTTCAGCGTTCAGCGTTCAGCGTTCAGCGTTCAGCGTTCAGCGTTCAGCGTTCAGCGTTCAGCGTTCAGCGTTCAGCGTTCAGCGTTCAGCGTTCAGCGTTCAGCGTTCAGGAAAAATTTTAAATTCTCTTTTTCTTCAGTCAAGCAAAACATTCAAATATATTGTATTTACTTTAAGATAAATCCTGCTGCTCTGGCTCTTTCTGAACGCTATCTTTTTTAAATAGCATCCCGATCTTCTTCCCCGGTACGAATTCTCAGCACTTTTTCTATCGATGAAACAAATATCTTCCCATCCCCGATTTTACCGGTTCGGGCGGCATTGGTGATGACTTCGATGCAGCTTTCCATAATTTCTTCCTGCACAACAATTTCCAGTTTGACCTTGGGTAAAAAATCAATCACATATTCTGCACCGCGATAAAGCTCTGTGTGGCCTTTCTGGCGACCAAAGCCTTTTACTTCTGTTGCGGTCATACCGGTAACACCGATCTCAGACAGGGCTTCGCGCGCATCATCAAGTTTAAAGGGTTTGATAATTGCTTCAATTTTTTTCATATGTGATATTTCCTTTCGTTTTGTACAGGGCTTTTTGTATTTATTTGTCATTATCCCAGATGGGTTGATATGTTACCTCAAAACGGTTCTTTCAGACAAATACTTTTATAAATGCTAAAATAGGCTCTTCTCCGCTCTGATGAGTGAAGAAAGATGCTAATACTCACAAAACCTGTTGAAATATAAAGCTTCTGACAGTTTTATAAGCAATAGGTAATATGAGTATCAACATCTCACCCAC
>JBHNNM010000935.1:0-809 GCA_048563625.1 Gammaproteobacteria bacterium
GGGATTAACATTGGGCATAAATACATAACCATCTTCATTAGCATTGGGGTGATAGGGCTGGTACTGTGCTTTTAAAGGCTCTTCACTCTCAATAATCCGATCCACTTTTACCTTAGCAACGCAAGGATCACTGGAAAATTCATCCATAACGGTTTTAAAAACTGCCTGCCGGGATTTATACGTCCCTTCCACACTGCTCGCTGCACTATTCACATTCGCCAGATTACTGGCCACCAGATTCATACGCACCGACTGAGCCGTCATAGCTGAACCCGATACATCAAAGGTATTAAACAACCCCATAATTATTCTCCACTATCACCAAATGCCTACCCTAACAAAACCTGTCAACTAATTACCTAAAACCTGTTCACTGCCCTTTTATAGCTTTGTTCAGGCTTTGAAACTTACCTGTCATAAAGCGCAGACTGGCACTATAATAAATAGAATTTTTTGAAAACTCGGTTTTCTCCAGACCACTGTCCACCGTATTACCATCCAGCGAAGGCTGATATGGATTACGATACTTAATATCCACAGAAAACCCCGCCTGTCCGTTTTGCATGTGTTTACTATTAGTTGCCGCCATTTTTAAACGGGATTTGCTGAACTCTGACCGATTACCCGTGGCATCTGCCATAGCCGCTTTAAAGTCAAAGTCTTTAGCCTTATACCCGGGAGTATCAGTATTGGCTAGGTTAGAAGCCAGTATCTCTGAACGTTTTGAACGCAGTAACAGGGCATCGTCATGCGGCCCCAGATATTTATCAAAACTTATTCCCATTATGACTATCCTTTAAAACCAGCCG
>JBHNNM010000936.1:0-808 GCA_048563625.1 Gammaproteobacteria bacterium
CCCGTTCTACACCGTATTTTTTTCTGATTTCACGTTTTTCATCTTCACTATAGTCTTTAAAGTATTCTTCAAAGAGCTTATCCAGTGATTCACCGGCCACTTCGGTCTAAATAACTGTTCCAAAATGGTGTCCATATAAATTGAACTTAAGCTTTGTTTATCGATCAAAGAAATTAACCCAAAAAACCTGATCAAACAAAGCTTAAGTATGAATAATATTATAACGGAACTGAGCCGTCCTGTACGCCGACGGTTAAAAAGAGTCGTACAATTTAACAAAGATGGTAACTACAGAAGACGGGCTAAAGCCATTTTACTCCTGAATGAGGGTTACAGCAGAAAACAGGTTTCCCAATTACTGAGTGCCAGCCGGACAAGCATCAGAAAATGGGTACAACGCTTTGAACAATTTGGTGAATCGGCCCTGGTTCCGGAAAACCGGGGCAGAACACCCTATAGTATCAATGAAGCCATTTGTACCCGATTGCTGGAGTTGGTTCAGAAACAACGAAAAGAATTTGGATGGTTTAACTCAAGATGGACTTCAGAATTATTAACCCGACAGGTCAATGAGGAATTTCAGACCTGTATTCATTCTTCGACTGTCCGGAGGTTATTAGCTAAACTGGGTATAAAATGGAAACGAGCCAGCCCGACACTGTGCCTTCAGGATAAGGAAAGAGCTCGCAAAATGAAGAAGATAGAGCATGCCTTACAAACAGCCAATGCTGAGCATCCTGTCTTTTATGTGGATGAAGCTGATATTGATTTAAATCCACGCATCGGCAATTGCTGGTCTGTAAAAGGA
>JBHNNM010000937.1:0-807 GCA_048563625.1 Gammaproteobacteria bacterium
TTCAGTTGTTGGTGTTGCTTTCATCCGTTTGGCACACGTTCTCTTAGAATTAATGACTTCTTTCATTTGTTTAAATTGCCGTGTGATTGATGATTAAAATAACTTCCGTTGATGTGATTTGAAGGCCTAGACGGATGTCCCCGAGACGGAGGTTCCAGACGGATGTCCCCAAGACGGATGTTCCAGACGGATGTCCCCGAGACGGAGGATCCAGACGGATGTCCCCGAGACGGAGGATCCAGACGGATGTCCCTGAGACGGAGGATCCAGACGGATGTCCCCGAGACGGATGTTCCAGACGGATGTCCCCGAGACGGAGGATCGAGACGGATGTCCCCGAGACGGAGGATCCAGACGGATGTCCCTGAGACGGAGGATCCAGACGGATGTCCCCGAGACGGAGAATCCACACGGATGTCCCCGAGACGGAGGATCCAGACGGATGTCTCCGAGACGGAGGATCCAGACGGATGTCTCCGAGACGGAGGATCCAGACGGATGTCCCTGAGACGGAGGATCCAGACGGATGTCCCCGAGACGGAGGTTCCAGACGGATGTCCCCGAGACGGAGGATCCAGACGGATGTTCCCGAGACGGAGGATCCAGACGGATGTCTCCGAGACGGAGGATCCAGACGGATGTCTCCGAGACGGAGGATCCAGACGGATGTCACCGAGACGGAGGACCCAGACGGATGTCCCCGAGACGGAGGATCCAGACGGATGTCCCTGAGACGGATGACCGAGACGGAGGGCCACGACGTATGCCACAGACAGATGTCCCCAAGACCCAAAGACGGAGGTCAGG
>JBHNNM010000938.1:0-807 GCA_048563625.1 Gammaproteobacteria bacterium
TGAGAGACCGCCCTTCCGCCCCCTGGATGACCGAGGAGATCAGGGAGGCTCGACGGAGACGGAGACTGGCAGAGCGACGATGGAGAGCGACCCGTCTCACAGTCCACAGGGAAATCTACGCCAAGGAGCGGGCTGTTGTGAAGGCGTGTGTTCAGGAGGCCAAGAGACGGTTCTACTGTGAGAAGATCGACTCCAGTTCTTCCTGCAGGCAGCTCTTCGCTGTGTCCAGCGAACTGTTGGGCAAGTCCAGCACCGCCCCTCTCCCATCAGACATCCCCCGTTCCGATCTGCCTGATCGGTTTTGTGACTTTTTCTCCGACAAGATTGACCGTATCCGTGACGACCTGGACTCGCGCTCATGTGAGCCACCGACCTTTGCCATTTTTGATGGTCCACAGCTCTCTCAGTTTGAACCGGTGACTGACGAACTAATACGTGAACTCATCTTAAAGTCACCGACGAAAAGTTGCATGCTTGATCCTATCCCTACTTCCCTTACCAAACAGTGCCTTGATGCCCTTGTTTCGTTGATCACGTTTATTGTTAATGCCTCTCTTTCTACAGGTATAGTCCCTCCCCAGTTCAAGCAGGCTATTGTAACACCACTCTTGAAGAAGCCTGGACTCGACACAAATGATATGAAGAACTTTAGACCTGTGTCAAATCTGTCTTTCCTCTCAAAGATTCTTGAGAAAGTTGTCCTGATTCAGTTGAAAAAACATCTGTCTTGCAATAATCTTTTTAAAATCTTTCAGTCCGCTTACAGGCAAAACCATAGCACAGAGACTGCCGTACTGAGTGTCCTTG
>JBHNNM010000939.1:0-806 GCA_048563625.1 Gammaproteobacteria bacterium
TAGCCTGACTTTGGAAGGTAGGCTGTTCACTATGAAGGTGGTATTTCAGGTTTGTTCATTTAACCACTGCTGACTTAAACCACCGCAATGAGCGTTTACACAGTTATTTTTACACCCTCTATTATTCAGGTTGAACTACATAATAACACTTCCCGTTACCGCCACGTTTAAACTGAAATGTCCCGGCAAAGCAATAACCGAATGGCATTGCTGCAATACCCTGTCGGACAGGCCGATTTGTTCATTGCCCAGTAAATAAACCGCTCTGGGCGGATGTTTAAAATCACTCAGAGCAACGGTATCCTGAGTCATTTCTACTCCAACCAGAGGTGTGTTATACGGCAGATGAGTTTTAAGATCCTCTACCGAAGTATAATGGTACAGGGGTATTTTTATCCAGGCTTTAGTCACATCACTACCCTGCTTCTGGTATTTCCTGTCCACGGTAAAAATAAAGGACGCCCCCAGAATATAGGCAGACCGCCAGAGCGTACCAATATTGATTTCATCAACATTATTAACAATACCAATACCGTAAAAACCATTATCAGCGTATTTATGTCGCACTCTTGCCATAGCAGGCTTTAAACCTAAAATTCAAATTCTATTGAAAATTTATAAGTTTCATCGGCTGTCTCATTATCCAGCCCGGCAATAACACCCGCTTCCCAGCGGATCTGTTTTCTGCCGCCGAGTTTAATGGTGCCCAGTAAAACCGGACCAATACCCTCACTGGTGTCACTGCTGTAAAATTCTACGGCCGGTTCCAGTTGTCTGGAAAGACGGTATCTGCCCTGCAATGCCAT
>JBHNNM010000940.1:0-806 GCA_048563625.1 Gammaproteobacteria bacterium
TTGGTCTGGAAATTTGCAAGGTAATAAGGCTTATTTTACCAAAAACTTGCAAATTTAACACCCAAAACTCACCAACATTTCCTTATAAATCAATACACTATGATTTGTTCAGGGCGGACTAGCTACTATAGCTATTAAAAAAAATGAACGTTTTTTTCCCTGTAAGCTTTTTCCTTGTAAAAGAAGTGTCTGTATATATCTATATGGCATTTTCAGCTGGCTTTTTATGGTTTTGTCTTAAAGCCTTAAAGGTATCGCCAGAAAATCTCCGGCGATACTGATATAAGCGTCAGACCTTATTTATTGTCATCATCAACAGAAATTGACATGGCTTTGGCAACGGAAATGGCCACTTTATCACCGACCTTAACCTGTTTTAACTTACCAGGAATTTCAGGTCTGAAAGTGCGGGTGTTGCCCTGTTTATCTTTAAGTGTAACAAGATTATGCTTAAGATCAATGTTGCTGATAGTAACAACAATGGTTTTGGCTGCTGCAATAGCACCGCCGGGCTTGGCGCCTTCAGGGGTACGTGCGAAAATGGCTTCTGCTTCTTCACCCATATTGATAGCATCTTTACCGAATGCTTTAATCTGATATTGTTTCAGCATAATTAACATTAATTAAATCACCGACTTTAAGCTGATCAAAATTTCTGGCACCTTCACCTACCTCTACTTTTTTGGTGAATCCGGAGCGGTCTTTAAGCATAACCCAGCGTTCATCCTTGTTAATTTCCAGAACTTCCAGCTGCTGTTCGACCAGAATACTTTCAGTTGTAGAGGGCTTATTTTGCTCTGCCATGG
>JBHNNM010000941.1:0-802 GCA_048563625.1 Gammaproteobacteria bacterium
GGCGAAATATGCCGTCGCTTTTTTTAGCAGGTCACGCTCCCGGGTTACCCTGGCCAGTTCTTTTTTCAGACGCTTTACTTCATCGTAAATATGCTCATCTGTTCGTGTTTTGTTCTGTTTTGCTTTGCCTGGACGGGTATATTTGCTTATCCAGGTATGTAAGGTATTAATGTTTACGTCCAGTTCTTTGGCGACTACTGAAACCGGCTTTTCTGACTCGATGGCCAACTGTACTGCCGATTCTCTGAATTCCGGGGTATAGCTCTTTGCTTGTCTTGTTTTATCTGTCATTTTGAACACACTCTCTTTTTAAAAGTATTTTAAGTTGTGTGTCCGGAATAGTATAGCCACATCAAACACTAAAATTAGGGTAATAAACATTTTATAGATAAAACTAGGCAAATATTTTTATAATAACCGGCGAAATTTCTTCAGGGAATTTTATATTACTATTTGACTCCAGCCATATTATCAGGTCAGAAGTATTGTCCGCTTTACAGGATATAAAAGACAGCTTCTGATTTTCCCACAAATGTCTCTTATATGCTGTTATGTAGCATTCTACATAAATGCTGGAATCTGAGCTTTTTTCCATAAACGCATAACCAAGCTTGCTTTAAACTCGAATCTTTAGCTTTAATATCCTTACAAAGTGAAAGGACATCTTATACTTTAATGACCCCAGTTTACTCAAAAACATCATCCACTATTACCGTAAATTCTTTAGGACTTATTTTTTACTTGATCTTGTATATACACAGTGTATACTTATAGGTAGATACACTGTATATATTAAAGGTTG
>JBHNNM010000942.1:0-802 GCA_048563625.1 Gammaproteobacteria bacterium
TATGGGAATGCAGGAAGCAAATGAACCAGAACTCAGGGATATTGTCCACACCATCCGAACTGCCCATCAACAGCGGCTTCACAATCACTCTTAAGCCCACGAGAGGTCTGGTCGTTATTTACAGTTTTTTTACGATACTGGTAATAGTAGCTGTATGGATAAGTGCTGTTGCTTTCTGGATTAAGGGGCTGCTGCTTACAGTAACCGCTGTTTATATGTACAATCTGTTTAAAAAACATTTGTTGATGACTCATGACAAAGCCATCAGCAGGTTAACCTTAACGGATTTTAACTGGTGTTTTGTCTGTTATAATAATAACGATGTGATTAAGGCGGATATACTGCCGGATTCTGTGCTGACAGAATACCTGGTTATTCTAAATTTAAAGCCGCATGAAAAATCCGGCTGGATTAAAAAAATGTTATATGCTCTTTATGGTGAGTCAGTATTAATCACCCGTGGCCGGGTAGGGGCGGACCGCTTCAGAGACTTAAAGCGACGTTTAAAACTTATAAATTTTAATAAACCAGAGGAACCTGTTTCAGCCGATCAATAATTCCGCCTGACCAGATATTATATGCATAGATTATTTCACTCCCATTTTACATTTACATTCCAGATCTCCCCCTTCTTCAGAAGGGGGATTAAGGGGGTTGCCGCTCTACTTCTTATATTAATTAGTAGGCTCTTCTCCGCTCTGATGAGTGAAGAAAGATGCTAATACTCACAAAACCTGTTGAAATATAAAGCTTCTGACAGTTTTATAAGCAATAGGTAATATGAGTATCAACATCTCACCCA
>JBHNNM010000943.1:0-800 GCA_048563625.1 Gammaproteobacteria bacterium
GCTCAGTGGAGTCTTCCTCTGAAGTGTAACTGGCTGCTGGCTCCAGATCATGGAATCTTCGGTCTCTCCTACGGCTGCCTTTGCCAGCATCCCTATGTTGTTTGCCATCCGATTTGGTGTCACCACGTTGTTGAACATCTTCTTTCGGACGGTTTGTTCCTTTGCGTTTTCGGCAAAATTTCTTCCAGTGTCCGATTTTTCCACAAAATTTGCACGAGTCTTTGTATGCCGGACATGCTCTTGGGGGATGGGCTCTGCCACAGTTGCCACATGCTTGGCCTACTTGGTCCACATTGTTCAGTGGTGTGCTTGTGCGTTTCTGAATTTCCTGTCGACCTGCGAGAATGGCTTCAAAACGTCTCCCCTCTGCAAGTGCGTCTGTCAGCTTGTAGCCTTTGGCTTTTCCCAGCAGTTCACGCTGGAATGCTTCTATTGGTGTGGATGCAATCATGAGTTCAATGATCCTTTCCTCCAATTCACTCTCTTCAGATTCACACCTGAGGGCTTGAGTGCGTGCTCTGGTTACAAAGTCATCCACAGATTCCTCATTTCTTTGCCTGTAGTCCATCAAGTGGAGACGATGCACTCTGAAGTTGAGATTTGTCTTTAGCTGAGACTCAACTCCCATATTTTGTCAGGCCTCTTCTTGTCTGCATCTGACATCCCTGACGCGTTGAGGTGCTTCAGGCCCTCGTTTCCTATCCCCCTGAGGATTTTAAGAGCTATTTTGCCTGGATCTGTGATGTCCTCATCTTCACAGTAGTATGACATAGTTTGTTTGAATAGCTGCAAGGCCTCCT
>JBHNNM010000945.1:0-799 GCA_048563625.1 Gammaproteobacteria bacterium
TTATTTTTGCGAAGATGTATCCAGAAATATACCGGGTCCGGAGAGTTCCGGAAACATATAACCTATACGTCAGTTTGGTTTTCAATTTGGTTACTCTGAAGACATATACACCTGTATTAGGTGATGCCAGAGACGTATAAATCATAATATTTCAAGGGATGTTTTTATAAGACATCTGCATTGATTGCTCTAGGGCGTACACGTACGTCGGTTGTGTTTTGCAAGGTGTGTCTATGATACATCTGTATTTGATTGCTCTGAAGATATATATATACCTGTATGGGATGATGCCAGAGACGTATAAACTAATAATATTTTACAGGATGTTTCTACGAGACATCTGCATGGTATATGATTGCTTTGGGGACATATACATCTGTATCAGATGATGCCAGAGAATTGTTCCAGGCGTTGTCCGAAAGCATTTAAAAGCTTAAAAGACATTTAATTGGGTTTATTGGTGGCCTACGGTTGAAGGTGTATTCTACGGGATGTAATCACTTTATATGTACTCGACAAGATGTAACCAATTCATATAGTGGTTTTTGGTTCTGGGAATAATTTTGAGAATTTTGTTGGGGTAAAATTCTCATGTGCTATGGGAGGGGTGTAACACAATGGTGTCGTGGCCCCTCCGACTGTAGCGGTGAGAGCCCTGCGGGGCTATACGGTTGATTGACCGCACGCGCTGGCTGTCCTCGCTACGTACAACGAATCTACAAATGCTCCCCCAACCTTGAACGGGACGATTGAACTTTCCCCCCCCCCCCCTGACTTTGAGAAACATGCCCTTTTTATT
>JBHNNM010000946.1:0-799 GCA_048563625.1 Gammaproteobacteria bacterium
ACTCAGTGGATCCCCAAACAGATGACGTAAACACAGTGCATGATGAGTTGTTGGATTCTGAAATCACCGAAGACGAAGTTAGAAAAGCCATTCGGAGACTCAAAAGTGGAAAAGCTGCTGGCGCTGATCAAGTTATAAATGAATTTCTTAAGTCAACAGAACGTGTAATCTTACCATTTTTAGTTAAACTGTGTAATGCCATTTTTAACCAGGGCATCTTTCCAGAGGAATGGACCAAGTCCATTATCGTTCCACTACACAAAAAAGGAGACTGTGATAACCCCGATAATTATCGAGGAATCTCTTTGTTGAGCTCACTCAGCAAGGTATTTACCTCCATCCTAAATGCTAGACTTACAGAGTGGGCAGAAGAAAACACTGTGTTCACAGAAGCTCAAGCAGGCTTCAGGAAAGGTTATTCGACAACAGACCACATATTTACTCTGCACGCTATTATCGAGAAACAATTTTCACGAAATGCGAAACTTTATGTGGCTTTTGTGGATTTTTATAAAGCGTTTGATACAGTAAGCCATACTATGATGTGGTTAGTCCTCTCGAGAACTGGAATCCAAGGGAAAATGCTGACTATGCTTCGGGCTATGTATGCTAGTATCAAAGCGTGTGTCAGGTGCAATGGAAGTGAACTTTCGGACTACTTTGAATGTCTCCAGGGCCTGAAGCAAGGCTGCTTGTGCAGCCCGATTTTGTTCACTTATTTTATAAATGAACTAGCAAATGACATCACCAGAGGTGGAATTCATGGAATACAGCTTATGCCAAATCAGATTGAAATGTT
>JBHNNM010000947.1:0-798 GCA_048563625.1 Gammaproteobacteria bacterium
TTTGTATTGACAAGAACACCTTCCCCCAGGTATTTAAGGAAGCAAAAGTTATCCCCCCTCTTCAAATCTGGTAACAAATCGGATCATTCAAACTTTAGACCCATTTCTGTACTACCTATCTTGTCAAAACCGTTAGAACAACAACAACAACAACATATCAATGAACATGTTATGAAGCATTTTCTTGTTAATGACTCGTTTTATCAAAAACAATCAGGATTCAGACCAAACCACTCCTGCCACACAGCCTTAACAGAACTGATCGACACCTGGCTATCCGAAATCAACATAAACAAATTATGTGGGGCCTCGTTCATTGACTTTGCTAAAGTCTTTGACGTAATCAATCATGACCTACTTCTAAGAAAACTAACCCTCTACAGCCCTTAGTTTGATTTGCTCCTTCCTCAACAGCCGCATCCAAAAGGTTTCCTTGAAAGATAATCAGTCGGATTTTAAGATAGTTTTATTTGGAGTTCCCCAAGGATCTGTCCTAGGACCTCTCCTGTTCTCCATCTATATAAACGACCCACCTTTACATATCCCTTCTGCATGATGTGACATGTTAGCAGGTGACACGACAATTCACACCTCTGGACAGGATGTACCTGCAATAACATCTGTTCTCCAGTCATGTCTCTCTGATGTTGTTGAATGGACACATCTTAATCGTATGTCTCTTAACCCGTCAAAAACGAAGTACATGATACTAACGACGCGTCAGAAGCGACTACTACTTTACTTACCATCTGCGCGCCTTTCCGTTGGTAATAAACAAATAACTGAGGTCAGCGATCA
>JBHNNM010000948.1:0-798 GCA_048563625.1 Gammaproteobacteria bacterium
GAGTGACGTAGTGCGCATATGTGCACATGGTTTTCAGCGTCATGGCTACGCTTTCGGTACGACAGAAAGTGCCTGTTTTCGTGCATTTATAATCCTCAGATCACAATTTCACCTACAGCATTGTTCTCAGCAAACTTTAACGGAAATCGTGTCAAGAATCACCCCAAACCTTGGACTGACTTGTCCTTTAATAAACATTCAAAATCCAAATAGGGCTGACTCTCCTGTAACTGTAACTGTATGTATAATGATGGTTACATTTATTTTATCTGATATTAGTTATGATTAAAAAACACTATAAATAAATAAACTGACTCAAGCATGCTCTTCTAGTGCAATGATTATGATGATATCCTATTAACCAGTTGACGAAAAGCGGAAAACAAGTGACAGTGACTGAGTGACACTGGTGATTGATTGATTGATTGATTGATGATCACTTATATAGCGCTATTCTCCGCTCTCTTGAGCAGACTCACTGCGCTCGCCTGTGGTTCTACATGAGTGACAAGCTTTTTATAGCGCGTTTTTTGAATATCCACCGAAGTGGTGTACTTAAGCGCTGGCATGGCTGGTGCCACATGAAACTGCAGCCATCTCGGCGCAAGTTCTGTGTACACCATACAACCATGCATCATGTCACTTCATGCAAAGCCACATACGTAAGGTGTATGCGAGTTTAGCTGTAACCTGCCACCTGCACTTTTGGCAGAATGACCGGGATCTTTTACGTGCTACTGCGGTAACACGGGGGTGGAACGGATACCGAAATTAGAGTCAGCACAGAAAGTCGACCCT
>JBHNNM010000949.1:0-796 GCA_048563625.1 Gammaproteobacteria bacterium
AACAAACATTGCAAGTTTTCTCAATTGTTCAGTACTGGCGTTATCAAAAACAGAGTTAAGAGAATGTACAGTGTCAGGGACAATAATATGTGACAGATATTTTCGCCGGGCATCATCATAGACTGGACAGCAGAACAGGAAATGAGATTCTTCTTCCAAAATGTCTGGACAGAAGGGACAGTTTTTATTCACAAAGCTGTCACACAGAAAGCGTTTGTTAACACCGAGGTCATTTATTCCAAGCCGCAGTCTAATAAGAGTGTCCCTGAACTTTTTGATGGTTATGGCGTTAAGATATGTTTCTAACTGGTGAACTGATTTGAATGAGAAATAAGTTGAAAATCTTTCACTTTCTGATATTTTTGTAAACCATTCCTGTTTAAAACGCTCTATCATTCGTTGTTTAAATGCTGAGAGGAAAGCTTTTTCATTCTCGACTCTGCCATTTGTCCAAACATCATGGAAACCATATGATTCTAGGCAATCTTTTATACTACCTGCCCAATTTCTGTTTTTGTGTGTAGTGTTAGTATCCAGACGGTTTTTAAGCATGACTAAAGCTTGCTTCGGGAATCTCGTCATGGGCATCTTACTGAGTTTAAACCAGTATCTAAGGGAAGAAATAGTACTGTCGATATACAGAGGATACCTTCCTGTTTCGCCATATACCATGTGGTTTGGTGTCTTGTCACTCACACTTAATAATCTTTTGCACGCAAAAAGATGAGCTTTTTCAATATTTGCAAGCCTTGAAGTGCCCCAAACTTCGGAAGCATACAAAAGCATAGGTTTAATC
>JBHNNM010000951.1:0-381 GCA_048563625.1 Gammaproteobacteria bacterium
AAATCTAGATAGGGTCACGCCCACTGAGCTAGAGGTCAATGGACTAGTGATAATGCCGACCAAAACAAATACTGAGATGCAAATTATCGGTAACTATGGCATAAATCCTTCAGTTTCCCGATAAATAAAAGACAAATGGATGAAAACTAAAAATAGCCTGTGATTTCGGCGTAGCATAGAACTCGTTCACGGGCATACGGACGTCACAAAGCTGTCCCAGTTTCATATCAGATGTTAATGGCATCCACTGCATCAAAGATGTCAAAAGTAAGAAAGTTCTACGTGTGTAAGTTGCCAAAATAAATTTACTTCTTTTTTCTTTGTTTGTTTATGTATATTTGTTTATTGGAGCGTTCGAAAAAAAGTCGAACACCGGAAAGA
>JBHNNM010000951.1:391-794 GCA_048563625.1 Gammaproteobacteria bacterium
GGCCTATTGTGTACAGACAGTAGTATGTAGTTCGCACCTGCTTGCTTGCTTTGCTTTCATGTTGCTTAACGTCCACGGAGGCGAGATGGCCTAGTTATAGCTATTAGTGACGGGGACAGAGTGGGAAGGGGACGAAAGAGTGAAAGGCTCGACCGCGGAAACCGCCCGAAAAAGACCGGAGAGACCGTGGACCGCCGCCAGAACAATGGAAGTGTTAAGGCGGTGTCCCCTCGCCATTGCCCAGCGACTTGTGCACTGCGCAATTGCTCTTTCAACTGCTGTGCTGGACAGAGTCACTAAGACAATGTCCGTTGCACCGCTGTTGACGAACAACTTGGACAACTCGAAGCAAAAGACGTCCAACTTGCTCAGCCCAGCGCCACCTCCCTACTCATGATCTCTT
>JBHNNM010000952.1:0-792 GCA_048563625.1 Gammaproteobacteria bacterium
CGCCACTCGCTATGATAAGCTGGAAAGAAACTATGCCAGTACATTAGCGTTAGGCTGTTGTATGGTGTGGCTTCCTATGTGGAATGGTTAAATTTTGTACACAAAAGATCAACAGCCCCTAATGAACAGACAGTTTTGTTTTCTGAGTTAAATTGTCTAATTTTATCCAGTCGGGCCAATGTTTTACTGGCCATTGCGCTTTACGATACCCAATTAAAATGGCATTTAACCACTGCCTCATTGAGGTATTATTGAGTTCCATGACTGCTTGTAAATCTTTAGATTCATCATTAAAGACCAGCCTCATGATCTTATTTTGTTTTGTAATATCCACTGAAGTAACCAGCCATTTCAGAGTAGCGGCATAAGCTTTTACTGGTGCGGTGGCAATTTCATTCTGTTTAATCACCATCGCATCCTGTTGCTCGGATTTCTGCATGACCTCCTGATTAGTTATCACTTTTATGTTGTTCTTTGCTCAACCCATTTGAATAATTCTGGTAAAAGTAAATTACTTAGGCGATGAGTTATCCAAGCACTACAATGTCATCACCAGCTTTTGCAGTGTTCCTCAAGCGGTCTTCATCCTCACGATACTCGGTGGTGATTCTTCTTAGGATTAGCATGTCATCCATTCCAACAAACTGTGATTTGGTGATGTGGCTATACTATGATGTGGCTATACTATTCCGGACACACAACTTAAAATACTTTTAAAAAGAGAGTGTGTTCAAAATGACAGATAAAACAAGACAAGCAAAGAGCTATACCCCGGAATTCAGAGAATCGTCA
>JBHNNM010000953.1:0-792 GCA_048563625.1 Gammaproteobacteria bacterium
AAAAACTTGCAAATTTAACACCCAAAACTCACCAACATTTCCTTATAAATCAATACACTATGATTTGTTCAGGGCGGACTATGTACCCTGCAGGAATGGGTGGTAGCCAAAGGGTTACGGGTAATAGTGCTATTTGAAGGCAGGGATGCAGCCGGTAAAGGCGGTGCCATTAAGCGTATTGTGGAACGAACCAGTTCACGGATAGCCCTGCCCACACCGGATGAACGCCAGAAAACCCAGCTTTACCTGCAGCGTTATATTGAACGTTTTCCAGCGGCCGGAGAAGTGATTCTGTTTGACCGAAGCTGGTATAACCGCGCTAATGTAGAGCCAGTTATGGGCTTTTGCACTAAAAAACAGTATGAACGTTTTTTAATGAATGTGCCCAGTTTTGAAAATTATCTGATTAAAGACGACTTTATTTTAATTAAATACTGGTTTGAAGTTAGTATGGAGGAACAGACCCGGCGTTTTAAAAGCCGCATAACCGATCCGCGTAAACAATGGAAACTCAGTCCCATGGATCTGGAGACTCACCGTCGCTGGTATGACTACTCTCGAACCCGGGACAGAATGTTTGAAACTACAGATACACCTTGGGCACCTTGGCATGTTATTGATGGTGATGATAAAAAAAGAGCCCGCTTAAACTGTATTGCCCATTTATTGTCCTAAATAACTGTTCCGAAATGGTGTCCATATAAATGGAACTTAAGCTTTGTTTATCGATCAAAGAAATTAACCAAAAAAACCTGATCAAACAAAGCTTAAATATGAATAATATTATAACGG
>JBHNNM010000954.1:0-791 GCA_048563625.1 Gammaproteobacteria bacterium
GGTGTGTGTGTGTGTGTGTGTGTGTGTGTGTGTGTGTGTGTGTGCGTGCGTGCGACGTTTTGTGTATGTGTATACAATTTGTTGCACCTCCTTGTACCGACCAAAAGAGAGGCCCGAATTGTCGGTTACTTTTGAATTTGATCCCTGGACATCCTTTTACAACTATATGACGACATTAGGAAAAATAAGGTAGTGAGAATAGAATCTGCGAATTCTTTTTACCTGTCGGACACCTGTCGAAGGCCATTTGTGTGTGTGTGTGTGTGTGTGTGTGTGTGTGTGTGTGTGTGTGTGTGTGTGTGTGTGTGTGTGTGTGTGTGTGTGTGTGTGTGTGTGTGTGTGTGTGTGTGTCCGAGAGGTACAGGAAAGGGTCTCTGAACGGATAGAAAAGGTACCAGGGCGGTACGTGGATGGTACCTTGAACATTTCTCGGGTGGCGGAGATAGGGAAACAGAGAGCGATTGGAAATAGTGTAGTCGTGTGTGTGTGTGTGTGTGTGTGTGTGTGTGTGTGTGTGTGTGTGTGTGTGTGTGTGTGTGTGTGTGTGTGTGTGTTCGTGCGTGCGCGCGTGCGTGCGTGTGAGTGTTTGCGTGCGTGAGACGTTTTGTGTGTGTGTATCAATGTGTGGCACCTCCTTGTACAGACTTAAAGAGAGGCCCGAAGTCTCGTTTGCTTTTGAATTTGATCCCTGGACATCATTTTACAATGTTTTCTACATCTTTATATAGCGACATTAGGACAAAAGAAGCTAGTCAGAAAAGAATTTGCGAATTCTTTGTACCTATCCAACA
>JBHNNM010000955.1:0-790 GCA_048563625.1 Gammaproteobacteria bacterium
TAAACAGGTGGTAAACAGGCTCAAGATCCCCCAGGGTCTCTCCACACTATTGTTTCACCGGTGGAGTGAAGTTCCTTCAAGGGGAGGGTCCGCGGTGATTCACCATTTGAAAAACTGCCTGCTTTACAAAAATGCCACTTGTCTTTGTTCTCCAAGTGCTGCATTTTAGAGCTTTTAGCTAGGTCTTCTTCTATCAGATCTCTTCTTCTTAGTGTTCTTAGCATTTTCTAGGACTCTGTTCTTCTCAGATTGGTTTTCATAGGGCTCCTTTCTGATTTGACTAGTTCATTTTAGGGCTTTTTCTTTAGCCTTCTTCATCCCAGCTATTGTTGTTACTTAGTGGTTTTGCTCTGTTTAGCAGTTCATAGGGCTCCTTTCATTCTGAATGCTTCCTTTTGGGTCTTTTTGATACACTTCTTCTACCCAAATCCCAGCTCTTCTTGTGGTTTTGGCCTTTTTAGTGTTTCCTAGGGCTCCTCTCTTAGTGTGCTGTATGGGGTGTATTCCACATGTGTCACAGACTTTGGCAGGGGGATTGCACTTGTAAACAGGTGGTAAACAGGCTCAAGATCCCCCAGGGTCTCTCCACACTATTGTTTCACCGGTGGAGTGAAGTTCCTTCAAGGGGAGGGGTCCGCAGTGATTCACCGTATGAAAAACTACCTGCTGTACAAAGATGCCACTTGTGTATGTTCTCCAAGTGCTGCTTTCAGAGATTTTTGCTAGACCTTCTTCTATCAGAACTCTTCTTCTTAGTGGTTTTGTTCTTTTTAGCATTTTGTAGAGCTCT
>JBHNNM010000956.1:0-789 GCA_048563625.1 Gammaproteobacteria bacterium
CAGTGGTGTTTTAGATTCCGAGGGAAAGCAGCTTTGCCAGGTTTCACCCACAGATCGGGGTTATCTTAGCATGGAACCCGGGTTGCAGCTGCAGAAATCGGTCGTCGAGGTGAAGGCGGGCGGGACGTTTGCCGCCTTGATCTCCAACCGTACAAGTAAGACTTTTATGGTTAAAAGAGGCAGCGTCATTGGGAAGCTAGAAAGGTTGAAAGAAGAGAATATTGTGAACTCAGTTCGGGAAACGGGGGAAGTGAAAGGGAAAGCAGGGGATGACTGGCTAGATGATCTCTCAGTGCCGGGAGATTTTGAGGGTGATGTTAAGAAACTGGTGACGGAGAACCGGGATCTGTTCGCGCAGACGGATGCGGAATTGGGACACACAGATACAGTAAAGATGAAGTTAGATACGGGTGAGCATCCGCCAGTCAAGATGAAACCATACAGAACTCCATTAAACAAAAGGGCAGTGATAGACAACGCCGTGGACGAAATGTTGGAAGCCGGGATCGTTCGGAGGTCGCGATCGCCGTGGAGCTTCCCAGTAGTAGTGGTAGACAAGAAGGACGGGTCCAAGCGCTTCTGTGTTGATTTTCGGCAGTTGAATAAAATTACCAAACCCATTTCCTACCCATTACCTGTGATAGATGACATTTTGGCAAGGTTAGGGGAAGCCAAATACTTCACCACACTGGACCTGAAATCAGGATATTGGCAAGTCCTGATGGACGAAAGAGATAGGGAGAAAACTGCTTTTGCATGCCACAGAGGTCTTTTTGAGTTTTTGGTCAT
>JBHNNM010000957.1:0-789 GCA_048563625.1 Gammaproteobacteria bacterium
AGCAATGGCGACGGCTTCAGTTCCGGTAGAGCCCAACGAAGAGGAATGCAGCGTGTGTCATGAACAGTTCACTGAACCCAAGCTGCTCCCATGCGGACATCTCTTGTGTCGCCACTGTCTGCTGTCCTGGCTGAAATCACAGGCTGAGGCAAAGTGTCCTCTCTGCCGCTGCGCCATCGTGGAACCAGAGGAGCGGGGAAGCAAAAGCTTGGAGGACATTGCTGACGGCTTTCCTACAGACTTGGCCATGGCGGCGCTGGTGGAGGCTGACCGTCTTCTGAACAAGGGACACAACTGCTGTGTCTGTGAAGATGTGGCGGCGACCTGCCTTTGTTTAAACTGCGGAGACATGTTTTGTCAGTCTTGTCGGAAAGTCCACAACAAACAGACAGCGACTAAACATCACCAGATAGAGGACCTGTCCTCTCTGACGCCAGACAAGATCGCCGTTAACCGCCCTGCCACCTGTGCAGTCCATGCCGACGAAACTTGCAAGCTCTTCTGTCCCACACACGGCGTGTCCATCTGCCATGTTTGCGCCACGTCACGACACAGAAGCTGCCCGGAAGTGAAGGATCTGGAGGAGAAGGTGGAGGAGGCGCGTGCAGTGCTGGCGGAGCTGGCGGCCATGCTGAGTGCGGGAGAGACAGAGCTGGGTACAGCCATCAGCCAGCTAGACCAGCACCTCCGAGAGACGGAGAAACGAACACGGGCTGCCATCGCTGAGATGGAGGCGACGTGCGATCGTCTGGAGTCTGCCATCAAGGCGTGTCGCCGCCGTCTGAAGGA
>JBHNNM010000958.1:0-786 GCA_048563625.1 Gammaproteobacteria bacterium
CCCATAGGTACATCAATAGAAGAAATACGTTCATTCAGGTTGAACATCTTCAACCGGCTTGTCCAGCGCCTCGGCAATTTCTTCCGGAGTAGGCTCATGATCCAGCTTCTGGGTCAGTTCCTGGGCAGCCCGCAGATAAATATTGATTTCTTTAACTACGTGGATAGGCAGACGAATAGTACGGGTCTGGTTCATCAGCCCACGTTCTATGGTCTGACGGATCCACCAGGTGGCATAAGTAGAAAAACGAAAACCCCGCTCGGGATCAAATTTTTCCACTGCACGGATTAAACCCAGATTACCTTCTTCAATTAAGTCCAGTAAGGGCAGGCCTCGATTGAGATAGCGTCGGGCAATTTTAACCACCAGGCGCAGATTACATTCAATCATGCGCTTACGGCCTTCTTCTATACCCTTTTGAGCCATTCTGGCGTATTTCACTTCTTCTTCCGCAGTAAGAAGTGAAGCAAAGCCAATTTCATTCAGATAAAGGCGGGTTGCATCCATATCACCTCTGGACAGGGAACACCCGGAAGTTTCTTTGTCAGCAATCACTTTTCTTTTTTTTGCTTTAGGTTTTACAGCCGCTTTTGAAACAGGACTGGAAGCAGTGTCCGTAGTATTAAAAGCATCGGTATCAACCGTTATATTAGTTGCCTGCACAGCTAAATAACTGTTCCAAAATGGTGTCCATATAAATGGAACTTAAGCTTTGTTTATCGATCAAAGAAATTAACCAAAAAAACCTGATCAAACAAAGCTTAAGTATGAATAATATTATAACGG
>JBHNNM010000959.1:0-786 GCA_048563625.1 Gammaproteobacteria bacterium
TTCAACCATTATTGAAATTGAAGGAGAAAGTTACCGAAGAAAAAATAAAGGAAAATAAACAGGCACTCAACCGGCCATCGTAATTGTCGTTAAACCGGACAAGATAGTTGACGCGGGACACATAACATTAGGGATCATAAAGGATGCAGATATTGATGGCTTAATTCATATCAAAGATGAACTGGCAAGTGATGTCTCGGATTTGGCTGAAAAATTCATTGAAGAAAGAATATCTTCTCATGCCAAAGATGTTGCTTTAATCCAATCCTTCAAAGAAATGTTATCAGAACTTCCCTCTAAGCTACAGGAAGATAACGAAGAACGGCCGTTGGTTATTATTATTGATGAACTGGATCGCTGCAAACCAACCTTTTCAGTTGAAATGATCGAAAAGATAAAGCATTTGTTTTCGGTTCAACATATCGTATTTGTAGTGGTTATGAATAAATCGCAACTTGAAGAGTCAATCAAGTGTATTTATGGACAAAATATTGATGCATACACCTACCTTCAAAAATTCATTCATCTGGAAATGAGATTGCCAAAACGTACCGGTGAGCGTTTTGAAAATGATTTGGTAACATATTCCAATAAATTATTTGAATTGCATGAAATTGAAGCCTAGGGAGACAAGGGGGGCTTGTTGGATTGTATTAATACGCTTTCTAATTATTTTATGTTATCTCTTAGACAGCTTGAAAAAGTCTATACCAATATTTCATTGTTTTATGCAGCCTCTCCTGAAGACGACTATAGATCAGTCCCTATTATAACCTTCCTTGCCGT
>JBHNNM010000960.1:0-784 GCA_048563625.1 Gammaproteobacteria bacterium
AGATAGTTCTTGGCATGGTAAGTGTTCTTGTATGTTGATTTTTCACAAAACCATTATACTTGTTTAACAAATACCATGCTGCCTATTTTTTAACCACAAAAGATCAACAGCCCCTAGTCCGGCCTTAATGGTTTCAATCAGTAACTTTTCACTGCCTGACTTACCCAGCCGGTTACGCCATTTGGTCATAGTCGTAGGGTGTATAGGCATCTTATGCTGAAAGTATTCTTCACCACAGAAATATTGCCAGTACGGATTTTCTGTCCAGCCTTTTACCACCTGTTCAACCGATAAATCATGCAGGTGTTTCAGGTAATGCAATCCTGCAATCAAACGAGTGCGTATGGCAGGAGCACCTTTAGTGGATACAAACAGAGCACCCCATTCTTTATGAAGACTTTCCCAGTCTATGTGTTTTGATAACTTAATCAACTCATGGTTTATGTCCAGCATGTTTTCAAGGCGCATCCTGAACAGGTCTTCCTGATGTATTTTTGGCTGTTTCTTTGGCTTCATTTTGGTCTGGAAATTTGCAAGGTAATAAGGCTTATTTTACCAAAAACTTGCAAATTCAACACCCAAAACTCACCAACATTTCCTTATAAATCAATACACTATGATTTGTTCAGGGCGGACTAAATAGCTGATCCTATAAGGTGTCCACCCCCCCTATAACCTTTTCTGTTGAATTTCAGAACCAGGAAAGTGGGACACATTATTCATAAATTTCCTAACATCTTCCATCAGACTTTTCATCGTTGAATGTCGATGATTTCTGGTTACG
>JBHNNM010000961.1:0-783 GCA_048563625.1 Gammaproteobacteria bacterium
GTAATACCTGTGGTGAACCGAGCGTAGCGAAGGTCGCCACAGGTATTACATGAACCGGCGATATTCAGTAAATATCATAAATACAACCTGGTTAAGTTGCACTTATGAGTTGAATCTAAGTTTTTTAATCATGCGGCTGATTGCTTTAAATTCCTTACAGAGATTATAAACTTTTTTACTGCTTTTATCTTTATGAGTTTCTCTGCGTATTTTTCGTTTAAGTTTAGCCTTTTTTTCTTCCAGGGACACAATCAATTTATCCAGTTTTTCACGTTTTTTTCTCTGTTTCTTTCTGGACAGATCAAAGAAATCGTCCATTTGTTCCAGCAGGCTCTTAATACTCATATTCATCCCCGAGTTCAGCAATTTCTTTGTCTTTCACCCATAATACCGCTGCCACTTTAAGTAGCTTTTTACAGATGCTGTGCATAAATCCCACATCATTACTCAGCGATGCGGCCATTTTTGGATCAATTTTATTGTCTCTGATTAACTTATCAATGCCCTGATTAAGCTTTCTTTCATTATCGGCTGATTTTTCTTTTAAAACTTCCAGCTCCGTCATAATTTCAACAGAATCAAAATCCGCGTCCCTGATTTGCTGAATACTTCTTAAAATGGTCACAATTTCCCGGCGCAGTTTATTGTACTCATTAATCATGTAATTATTTTTAATTTTGATGAAATAGTTAAGGTTTTTCTGTAACTCTCTTATATCCTTTACCATTTCAACAATATTTCGTGCTGTCAGTTTTAACTCATAGACTTTATTATTGTCCTCTT
>JBHNNM010000962.1:0-781 GCA_048563625.1 Gammaproteobacteria bacterium
CAGACCAATGGAATATGTGAGCGATTTCATAAAACTATATTACAGGAATTTTATCAGGTCACATTCAGAAAAAAACTGTATTCTTCCATGGAAGAATTACAGAAAGATCTGGACGAATGGAGCAGATATTATAATAATGAACGTACCCATCAGGGAAAAATGTGTTGTGGAAGAACACCCATAGAAACATTAACTGATGGGAAATCAGTCTGGGCTGAAAAAAATTTAGCTCAGGTTTAATCTGACAGACACCTTCAAAACGGGAGGACTGTCAGATCAGGTCGGAACTACTACAATTTAACCACTGCTGACTTAAACCACCGCAATGAGCGTTTACACAGTTATTTTTACACCCTCCATGCTAAATCATAAACCCTTATGCATCCTGTTATTAAATTTATCAGTTTAATTACGATTGCTGTTTTTCTAACCCAGGGTAATCCTGTTACCCTGTCGATTACGGGAGCTTTAATGCTCCCGTTTTATTTTGTAATACCGTCTCTATGGCAATCTGCTTTTAGTATGATAAGCAGGCTTAAGTTATTTTTTCTTTCTATTATTCTGGTATATCTGTTCCTGTCGCCAGCGACATGGAGTGAACTGTCAGATATGAATGTCCTGTTACAGATTTCTGCCCCGGGACTGTTCAGAATTGCTGTGCTTTGTCCCGCGTCAACTATCTTGTCCGGTTTAACGACAATTACGATGGCCGGTTGAGTGCCTGTTTATTTTCCTTTATTTTTTCTTCGGTAACTTTCTCCTTCAATTTCAATAATGGTTG
>JBHNNM010000963.1:0-781 GCA_048563625.1 Gammaproteobacteria bacterium
CCGTACTTTTATCTGATATTTATCTGGCATTATTAATAAACCGGGTGATTTTAGCCCGGTCTTTTTTACCTTTTTCTGCCTCAACCCCACCGCTGACATCAACTGCATAGGGCTTAACCTGAGTCACGGCCTGAGCAACATTATCCGCATCCAGGCCACCTGCCAGAATCACCGGCTTATGCAGATCAGGCGGTATTTTATCCCAGTTAAAGGCTTCCCCGGTACCGCCGGGCACGCCTTTTACATAAGTATCCAGCAATAATGCCCGGGCAGAGGCATAGTGTTCCTGAACTTCATATAAATCCAGCCCCGGTTTCATTCGAATGGCCTTGATAAAGGGGCGTGAAAACGAAGCGCAGAAGCTTTCTGTTTCATCACCATGAAACTGCAGGATATCGATTTTAACCTGTTCAATCACCTGTTCAATCAATGCTCGCTGTGCATTAACAAACAGGGCCACAGAACTGGTAAACGGCGGAATATCAGCCACTATATTACGGGCCTGCTGTACATCCACATGACGTGGGCTGGGCGGATAAAAAACCAGGCCTATAGCATCTGCACCTGCCCGGCAGGCATAAAGTGCATCTTCACTACTGGTAATCCCACAAATTTTTATCCTGGCCATCTTTTTATCTCGGTCATTATCCCGGCTCTTATCCTGACCACCTATCCTGACATCCGAAAACCGTTAAATCCATGTCAATTTGACATTGAATTGTCCCATATTCTGCTCTTTTTGCCTATAGAAACAAGACTTTTCCTTAAACAAATATTACTA
>JBHNNM010000964.1:0-781 GCA_048563625.1 Gammaproteobacteria bacterium
CTGCCCGGCCCCTCCGGTGGCAATAAGCGTGGTTTTGGCTTCAATAAGAATTTTTTCACCGCTTTCAATGTCAAAAGCCAGCGCCCCCAGAATATCACCCCGCTCATTTTTGAGTAAATCCACTGCAAAAAATTCATCAAAAAAATGCGTTCGGGCATTGATATTCTGCTGGTAGAGGGTATGGAGCATGGCATGGCCGGTTCGATCCGCTGCAGCACAGGTACGGGCCGCCTGTTCACCGCCGAAGTTCTGACTCTGACCGCCAAAGGGCCGCTGATAAATCTGGCCATTTTCCAGACGGGAAAACGGTACTCCATAATGTTCCAGTTCGATAACCGTATTAGGAGCCGCACGGCACATATATTCAATGGCATCCTGATCGCCCAGGTAATCACTGCCTTTTACCGTATCATACATATGCCAGTGCCAGTGATCATCCGTGACATTACCCAAAGCAGCATTGATACCGCCCTGTGCCGCCACCGTATGCGAACGGGTTGGAAATACCTTGGAAACCACCGCCACCGTAGCTTCAGCCTGAGACAGTTGCAATGCCGTCCTCAGTCCCGCGCCGCCGGCACCAATGACCAGAGTATCAAATTTTCTTTTGGCAATTGTCATTACAGACTTTCTCCGGGAATATTAAAGTAATGGTTAAACGCTCAGTGACAGGGAAAACAGAATTTTCAGCATATAGAGGCCTGAACTGATCAGAAACAGGCTGATAAGGGTCAGAACCAGCAAACGAAGTGCATCATTGGGTACATAGTCAATAACAATA
>JBHNNM010000965.1:0-781 GCA_048563625.1 Gammaproteobacteria bacterium
CCTTCAAACCGCAACCTGTTTAAAGTGTGCCAGGATACACATGTCACGTACATCGACAACGAACACACGTTCACTGCCCCATCCGGAGCACCGCGTTTAGTCCTGTACCAAGACTTGACCCACCCCAGTAAACAAGGAACGGTAAGATTAGCTGGCAACCTCGCACAAGGTTTTGGCATCTGGGAACATGACAATATAAGTCAGAACCAACAAAACGGGGCCAATAGCTATAGGGAAAGATATGGAAATGAAACGGGGCAATTTTCCGGTGGCTGTGGACACAATAACGAACATACTCGATTCAGATACCCCCCTCCCGCCGCTGGAAACTGTCCTCCTCCATCATCCAGCCATCACTTCCCTCCACTACCCCCACCTCAAACAGAACGTACCCCTCCCGTTCTCTATCAGCAGCCTATAGACAGAAAAGACACACATGAAACGCCTGCACATAGAGATCCCATACATATCCCACCGGCTTTCCACCAGCAACCATATCCCCCCCAGCATCCCCTCCAGCCTTCCTTTGACAGACAAGGCACACCTGAAACTGACGCCAACCGTTTACCCCCCATACCTGTCCAACAACCTGCAAGACAATCGGACAGCCAACTAAACCCCTATGCACTACAACTTTTTAACATGATAGCATCCCAACTCATGACACAGCAGCCTATGTTTTCTAACCACCGGCACCAGCAACCCTCCCCCATTCCCCGTACACTTTTTCAGCCATGCTAAACTGGTTAGTGACGATCACGAAATGTTGTCTACGTGTATC
>JBHNNM010000966.1:0-779 GCA_048563625.1 Gammaproteobacteria bacterium
TTGAAGAATGGGAAATTCCAACCAATGATTCAAAGAAACCTTATCGAAGGGCTGCTTACGTGGTTCCTCCTCAGGAAAGCTCCGAGGAGAGTAGTAGCAGTGAATCAGAGGGCGGGGACCCCTTACCCAAGATTGCCCGGTGGTATCGGCGGGAAAGGGACGATTCTTCAGAGGAGGAGAACATACCTCTGGCAGAGCTAGCGGGAAGAATAAAAGCCAGTCGAACGACATAAGATCTCCGATGACGAGACATCAGCGGTCTCTGATGAGGCGATGTCGGTCGATGGAATTATGAAGAAGAGGGGACGTGGGAAGAGCTCAGGTAGGGTGAGAAATCTTCTCAGCGCCATTCTCAATGTCCTGTAATGGCTTCCTGGAGATGGGGTCGTCGTAATTAAAGGTGTTCTAATGATGTGTTGCAGATGCAACGGCCTCCGATTATCCTAGTCCTTCTGGGGCTGACCCTCGCTACCCAGGTTAGACAGAATGTAGTGTTCCGCAAGGTTAGTGAGGTGACCACAACTAGGTCACGCTGGTCAATCACCTTTGTGATTGACCTGAACCCATATGTCACAGTAATGAATACTGTGGGGGAGAACATAAACCACTTGTTAGGTGTTATACGGACAGTGGTAGAGAATCGTGCTCCAGGGTCAAATGGGTTGGTGAACGAGTTTCGTGGATTATCCAACGAGCTCGAAACTTTGCGCGAAACGTATTTTGGGGTGAACGCTCGACTAGCGGCGTACCATGCACTCCACCCTAGGAACAAGCGCTCA
>JBHNNM010000967.1:0-773 GCA_048563625.1 Gammaproteobacteria bacterium
TACTGATTTGTTTTTCTAAGGCTTGTGCTTAGGCCTTTCTCTCTTTTCGTGGGTCTTCTTCTACCACGCTTTTCTTCGTTCTGATTCTGTTCTTTCTAGTACTCCGTTTCTAGTAGAGCTGCTTTGTCTTCTGAGAATGCATGCTATTAATTCCTGTGTAGGTGACACGAGACAGCGACGCTGATGGGATGATTTCACCCATAATGGTAAACAGGCTGTAAACAGGCTCAAGATCCCCCAGGGTCTCTCCACACTAATATTTCGTCGGTGGAGTGAAGTTCCCTCAAGGGGAGGGGTCCGCGGTGATTCACCGTAAGAAAAACAGACCTGCTTTACAAAGACGTGACATTTTGACTGTCTCTTTAGTGTCTTTTTTTCTTTTCTTTTCTTTGTCTTTTTCTCATAGAGAATTTGCTTAGGTCTTCTTGCACCCAGTTCTTAGTGGCTCTGTTCTTTATAGCATTCTATGCAGCTCCGTTCTCTTCAAAACACTTCTTTTTATGGCTTTTTGTTAGGTCTTTCTCTACCCAGCTATTCTTCTTAGTTCTGTTTTCGGGTTTGTTCTAAGGCCTTTCTCTCTTGAGTGATTCTGTTGATTTCAGCTATTCAAAGGGCTCATTTTTCTTAATTTTCTCGGGGCTTTTTCGTGGGTCTTCTTCTACCGCGCTTTTTTCTTTTCTTTCTGGTTCTGTTCTTTCTAGCACTCCGTATATAGGGCTGCTTTATCTTCTGAGAATGCATGCTCTTAATTCCTGTGAAGGTGACACGTGACA
>JBHNNM010000968.1:0-772 GCA_048563625.1 Gammaproteobacteria bacterium
GTTTTAGAAAAGGACGATGTACAACTGATCATTTAGTAAAACTCACAAGTCATATTAAAAAACAGTTCTCGAGGAGAAAAAGTACTCTGGCCACATTTTTTGATGTTAAAAAGGCTTACGACAGTGTATGGCATGCTAGACTACTTTATAAACTGAAAAATATAGGCATAACTGGTATGATGTTTCAATATTTTAAAAACTTCTTATCCGAAAGATGTATTTGTACTCGAGTAGGTAAGACATATTCATCTAATAAAACAATTGATATGGGTATTCCACAGGGCTCAGTTATTGCACCTATCCTATTTAATATTATTATACATGATCTTCCAAAAGTATTATCAAATAACACACATGTGGCGCAATATGCAGATGATATTGCTATTTGGGTTAACACAACTCTTAGAAAGCATACAAATAAGAGGGTGGTAAATCATGTACAAAAACTGTATCAATTGGAAATAAATAAACTAACTGCTTACATGAAGGATAACGGTTTTGAATTATCACAGGAAAAGACATGTTTAATGCTTTTTAATAATGGAGAAAACCCGAAAAGTTTACCTCAAATAGAACTAGATGGTCAGTTATTAAATTACAAACAGAATACAAAGTTTTTGGGTGTATATATAACTACTAAGCTGAACTGGAGGCTACACATTGAAAATTTAATAAATAAAGCCAGAAAACGTCTGAATTTTCTAAAAATAGTTAGCACACAGTCTTGGAGTCAGGATACAAAAACTTTATTACATTTATCAATTTCTTTAGT
>JBHNNM010000969.1:0-772 GCA_048563625.1 Gammaproteobacteria bacterium
GCGTGTTTATGTAGTGCAGCGATGTGTCAGTGTGGGTGATGATGGCAATGGCGTGTGTGGGTGATGGTGGATCGTTGGGTGGGTGTGTATGGGTGCGTGTAGAGGAGCGGATGGCAGACACAGCATGTCTTCTCGAGGGATGTATGCTTGATTTAGGCTTTAGTGGCTGTGACTGTCTGATTAGCTTTGAGTATCGTGTTTATGTAGTGCAGCATGTCTTCTCGTGGGATGTATGTTTGATTATATAATTGCATCCAGTCTCTTTCTGAAGTGATAATGAGTTATAATGGTTATGTCGTTTGCTTGCTTCGGAAATAACGAGTGCTTAGTCATTTGTGAGTGCTGCCCTGTGGGTGATCATCAAGTGTATTTGCTTGTGTTGAATTGCAGGCTGTCCCCGAGACGGAAGACCGAGAGGGATGTCCCCGAGACGGCTAGCACAGGCGGAAGGCGCAGGCGGATGTCTCTGAGATGGAAAGCTAAGACGGGTGGGCCCTCCGTCTTAATGCCTGTCCATCTTGAGGATATCCGCCTGTGCCATCCGTTTTGGCCTTCGCTGTCTCGAAGACGGACGTCCCCGAGACGGATGGCCCCGAGACGGATGACCCTGAGACGGATGACCCCGAGACGGATGGCCTGAGACGGATGTCGTCGAGACGGATGATCCTGAGACGGATGTCGCCGAGACGGATGACCCTGAGACGGATGACCCCGAGACGGATGGCCCTGAGACGGATGTCGCCGAGACGGATGACCCTGAGACGGATGTCGC
>JBHNNM010000970.1:0-771 GCA_048563625.1 Gammaproteobacteria bacterium
CTCATCTTTGATTTTTTGTAGCCTCTTCAGCTTCAGACAGTTTGTTTTGAAGGCTTCAGACCATTTATAATGATGAACTAGTTCATGTTGGGTCGCAAGATTAAAAGTGAGGCTGGGGTGTCTACTCCACTCTGTTTTCTCTCTAGAAAATCAGCTTCACTGAACTTGGTTTGTAAGTCCCAATGGAGGCATCACATCGTGCTTTTGTATCATACAATGTAATAGCCTTGGAGGGCAAAAACAGAACCAGTTTTTGGTCCGTCTTCTGTATTGTCACAATATTCTAGCTCTTCCTGCACTGATGGCCTAGTTCAATAGACTGTGGAAAACACACAGGCACTGCAGATTTAATAGTCCATAAATGCATGATAACCCACATGGCTCCTCTGGAAAGTTTTTAATAGTTGAATCCAAATGAAATAAACATAAGATTGTGGTAGAATGTCTCACTAATGCTGTGACAGTTTCTAATTATTAGCTCTGGCCAGTCAGGGAATTATGGGTCTGTAACATTATCCAGTAATGCTAAACATGGAGTAGTGAGTTAGCAATCAGAACAGATGTGAATTTTGTCTTGTTTTTTAGGAAAAACTTGTAAAGTAGCAATATTAATAGAGGTACTACCACTAGGTATGAATGTTGTTGAACTAATGAGAAAATGCATTGCTTTGTGCAGGTTTCAACAGCTACCAGACACCTCCCCCCAGTCCATTTTAAATGGGGGAAAAGGGATAACAAGCTTCAAACACAATTAGATGAAAGGTAAGGGCA
>JBHNNM010000971.1:0-771 GCA_048563625.1 Gammaproteobacteria bacterium
TGGGTGAGATGTTGATACTCATATTACCTATTGCTTATAAAACTGTCAGAAGCTTTATATTTCAACAGGTTTTGTGAGTATTAGCATCTTTCTTCACTCATCAGAGCGGAGAAGAGCCTGCCATTATGTACTTTCCTTATAAAAAGTAGTGGGTTATAAAATAGTGACTTATAAATTATTCTTTTAAAAATTATTGTTTTAAAAATTCTAGCTGAATATTTTCTGCCACCAGCGGCGGCGATTACCCAGCGGCTGCATGGCCACTTCCAGATCAATGGGCTGAACTCTACTGATTATCCAGCCGGGAAGAGGGGGCGGTGAACCGTTAGAACCACATACATGGCCGAGATTATTCGGATCATAGATTTTAACAAAAGCCGGGCTGGTTTTATCGTCAACGTAAACAATACCGCAGTATTTTTCATCGTGATCGGCATGCAGCAGCTTATCAATTTCATCGATAAAGTGCAGAAACTGGTCGGCGGTACAAGGGGTTAGCGGAGGTTCTTCACCAATATGATAGATATACCAGTCTTCAGTCTTACCGGACTGCAGGGTCTGCCATAATTCATCCAGCTGTTCCCAGCGTAAAATACCTACCAGGCGTCCCTGATATTTTTCCATAAAAGGATGATCGGCTTCTACCGCTGCTTCTGACACTGTTTGCTCCGCGCTTTAAAAAGTTGTTTGGTATGACTTGCTAGGTTAATACATAATTTCAATTTTTTCCATCTTTGGTACCTGCTTTAATTGCCAAATATCAAAAAGGTG
>JBHNNM010000972.1:0-771 GCA_048563625.1 Gammaproteobacteria bacterium
CCGGGGTTGGGGGAAGCGAAGGGTGACCCCCACTGACGACAGGGCTCGGTGGAGGAAGCGCTGCGTTCAGCTCCCTGAACACCGCTAACCCTCCGCCGTGCTTGCCGAGCGTGACCAACGCTCCAACGCCCCAGCGCGGCAAGTGCCTTACTCTTCTCTCCTTAAATAATAACAAACCCCATAATATGTTACTAACCTATGTAAGATTACTATGCGACTTTTGCATAGTATCAATATCCAAATGCCTATGTGGCTGTTGTTTTTCACAGCCACGAGACTTTTTGTCTCCCTTTTTTCAACGTGCGATTTTTGCATATTATGACTACCCATATGCCTAAGTTTTTAAGGCCATGAGACTTTTTGTCTCCTTTTAACTGAAAATAGACTTCTGTCCGAACAATGGATTTTTAAACAGTAGCAGGCGCGTCGTTGTCGCCCAGAACATGTCACGCATGTTGAAACTGGAATGGCGACCGACTGCGTCGCTCCCCGGCTGCGTGGCTGGGGAGAAGAATCTCTAAACCATAATCAGCTTTTTTAAGGGTTCTTCCTTTAACAAGGTTTCTTCCTTTAACAAAAGCTGAATGGATTAACAGTTTTTAATGTATGCTGCCCTCATTACAGGCCCATCTACAGCTGTGAGCAGGTGGTCGTCGTTTTTTATCCGCAGTAAAATGCTCTCCCAACGACAAAATGTATTTTTTATGCAACAGTAGGCGCCTTGCTGCCCCCCGGACATGATTACACGTACTGAAGCCAAAGCGACTCTCC
>JBHNNM010000973.1:0-768 GCA_048563625.1 Gammaproteobacteria bacterium
GTGCGTTGGCTGATGGCACCATAACAAAATGCATACCAGAGCTCCCATGACACCAAAACTCAGCCTGTACGAAGTACTTTTTTGCTTTCTTTGAGGCTATACATTCTGGCAATAAAGATTTTGCCAATTCTGTGCTAAGCAATTTGGCGCACAAAGCCTTCCAAGGATGCTTCGGTACGCCGTCTGAAAGCCGTTCCACGAATCTTTCAAGCGCGTGACGAGTCACCACGACAGGTCCAATGTTCGGAACGTTGATGACCTCATCGATTTCTCTCACTGTAGCATTATCGACGCTGTATTCTTCGAAGGAATGTGAGAGCCAATCGTCCCGCTTCTCTACCGATATCTGTGCTTCTTGGTAGCGAGTGAGCAAGAACCTAGTCAGGCTGTAAAATGAATGCTGAGTTGAGCGTTGTTTCTGTAATTTTTTGATGGCTCCTTTACTGACTCGGATTTGAAGCCCATTGCCGCTTCGGTTACTCCCCATCACCTCTTTCACTGACAGTAGGTGATGAATAGCATACTGGGAATCTCTAAAGTTTATAAAAACCTCTAATGTTTTATAAACTCCCTTAAATCTGTTTAGTACCCTTTTGTGGAGTATATTCTCTTTAGTTGATTAGGGCAATTTAGTTAAGTTTTGGTAGGAGTCTTATCCACATATCCACATGCCTGCCCAAGCGAAAAAAAACCTTTAGGTTTATTTTTTTTCGCGCAGTGGCTTGGCCTGTGGGTATGTGGGTATGTGGGTATGTGGGTATGTGGGTA
>JBHNNM010000974.1:0-768 GCA_048563625.1 Gammaproteobacteria bacterium
AGCCTGACTTTGGAAGGTAGGCTGTTCACTATGAAGGTGGTATTTCAGGTTTGTTCATTTAACCACTGCTGACTTAAACCACCGCAATGAGCGTTTACACAGTTATTTTTACACCCTCTTAGATATTCCCTTATTTTTTCTTTTCAATGGTTACCAAAATATTACCTCAGAACTGATAAGCACTGAATGGAGTTCACAATTACCAGAGGAAATAAAAATCAATCACAAATCTCATCAAAGAGATCATAAACGCATTTTAAAAAATATTAATGAGTATTTATCAGAGTCTAATACCCCTCCGTCATTACAAGATGTTGCAAACCATACTGATGTTTCTACGGGTTATCTAAGTTATCGTTTTCCCAGCCTCTCACATAACATTGTCAAAGAACATTAAAAATATATTGAGAATCTACATTATGAACAAAGAACGCAGGCTATGGCAAAATCAACAGAATATTTTTTTAGTAATCGTTTTGCAGACTTTCCTAAATCAAGAAAAAAATGCTATGAATATTTAAGAAAAAATACTAACTTAGCAAAATTTGTTTTAAAAACAGCTATTAATGAAGCCTATTCTCATTATGAAGAACAAAAAAAATAATTTTGGGTGGACAATTCTTTGGATTAGAGCTTTCAAATATACTAACCGAGCCTATAATGCAAAGTGGCCAACTTATGATACCCTGTTACCATAAGTTGGCCATTATGGTCGCATGACTAAATGGTTTGTTTCATTAAGGAAAAATGGTGGGCCTGGACAGACTC
>JBHNNM010000975.1:0-766 GCA_048563625.1 Gammaproteobacteria bacterium
TTTGCTTGCAAGCGTTATTTGAATGTCCCGCTCAAAGTACCCAACAAGTTTGTGTACGGAGAAACGGGCCGCTACCCGTTGTATGTTAACAGTGCGGTCAGATGTATCCGATACTGGCTGAGAATCCTCAAATTGGATCCTGCTCGTCTTCCAAAGCAAGCATACACTATGCTATTCAACATGGATGAAAGAGGAAAGAACTGCTGGGCTACTAGTGTCAGAAACATTCTGTTTAGCCTTGGTTTCGGATACGTTTGGCTGCAACAAGGCGTTGGGTGCGACAGAGCTTTCATCTCAGTATTTAAGCAAAGACTTACAGATATATATCAGCAGGAATGGAGTGCATCTATACTGCAAAAGGATATGTATGCAAAATATCGAGATTTCAAAAACGTTTTTGAGTCTGAGAGGTACTTTGAGTTTGTTGATATAAAATGTTTTAGAGATTACCTGGTGAAGTTACGCCTAGGTTTGTTGCCACTAAATAATTCCGCATTTAGCAGCCTGTTTTCTCGTGACACTCCAGATGGCTGTGACTACTGCGGCGAATTTGAAGATGAAAAACACTTGATCTGCTTCTGCCCATTGTATGAAAACATTAGAGTTAAGTATCTCAGTGGCCTACTGACGGGACCGCAGTGTTACAACAGCTTGTTGCGATGTGATACCATTCATACCGCAAGGAATCTTGGTGCGTTTGTATTTTATGCAATGCGCATTCGTAAACATTACGCTGAAAACATGACATCAGAAAATGAGTAGTTCA
>JBHNNM010000976.1:0-764 GCA_048563625.1 Gammaproteobacteria bacterium
CATAAACACGCCACTAAAAGCTAATCAGACAGTCAGACCCACTAAAGCCTTCCACAATCTTTCAATGAAGCAAACAAACAAAAACAAACGGACCTCCCGTCTCGGCGACCTCTGATGCAATTATATAATCAAACATACATCCCACGAGAAAACCTGCTCTTTCTGCTATCCCCTTCTCTACACGCACCCATACACACACACCCAATCACCCACCAACACCCACAGACGCTATTGCTATTGTCACCCAGACTGACATATGGTTGGACTACATAAACACGCCACTCAAAGCTAATCAGACAGTCACACCCACTAAAGCTTTCCACAATCGTTCCATAAAGCAAACAAACAAAAACAAACGCACCTCCCGTCTCGGCGACCTCCGTCTCGGTCTTCCTCCGTCTCGGGGACCTCCGTCTCGGTCTTCCTCCGTCTCTGGGACCTCCGTCTCGGGGGCATCCGTCTTGGCGCCATCCGTCTCGGGGGCATCCGTCTCAGGACCATCCGTCTCGGAGCCATCCGTCTCAGCGCCATCCGTCTCGGGGACATCCGACTCAGGGTCATCCGTCTCGGCGACATCCGTCTCAGGGTCATCCGTCTCGGCGACATCAGTCTCACGGTCATCCGTCTCGGTGCCATCCGTCTAGGGGACGTCCGTCTTCGAGACTTCGAAGGCCAAACCGGATGGCACAGGCGGATATCCCCAAGATGGAAAGGCATTAAGACGGAGGGCTCACCCGTCTTAGCTTTCCATCTCAGAGACATCC
>JBHNNM010000977.1:0-763 GCA_048563625.1 Gammaproteobacteria bacterium
AAATTTATGCCTATATTGCTTTTCCGTTAGTTTCACTGCCGCATTTTCTTGTTCGGCTTTTATTGTGTTTCTCAAATAACGTTGTCACTTTTGAATGCTGTTCCCTCTTGTGCTCTTCTTTTCTTGAGGGATGTTTTCTCTTTCGGATGTTTTCAATCGCTGTAATTTTGTGGTTTTTGCTCGGTATGAAACGAAATTCCTCAGTTTCGTCTGCTAAACGGTAAACGGAAGTCATTGAAAGCGTCTTCCAAGGGGAGTTTTCATTAGCTCAATGCACTATTCGAAGAAGAAATAATTTACCTAAATTCCATAAAAATCATCATAATAACAGCCATGTCCTGCATTATCTGCCTTTTTGGATTACATAAAAAAAACTGCAACTACGCTTTAGATTTTAGGAAAAATAATTCATTAACTTTTTGACGGAAGCAATTGGCAAAGCAACCCCTAAGATGGCGTCCGTTTGTAAACGAAAGTAGAATCGCCGAAACAGAAAAATCAAAAACTGATGCCGAAAAATCGAGCTAGAGTCTTGGAATAAAAACGGCCAGGCTGGAAACGGCTAGGCGGGGGAAAAGGGCCCGGGCAAGTTTATAATTTCGGTAAACAATCTGACAGGCGCTCGGCCGCGCGTCCGGTGCAGGGTTGTTTGTGAGTGTTTTGACGTTTTTCACACTTAAACGGGTTCTGGTTGCTCTGGAACCACCGGGAGGTCTGCCGATCGCCTCCCATTTCTAGTAGCGGTCACCCTCGGAGATATCTC
>JBHNNM010000978.1:0-762 GCA_048563625.1 Gammaproteobacteria bacterium
GATTTTACCTCATCTTTGATTTTTTGTAGCCTCTTCAGCTTCAGGCAGTTTGTTTTGAAGGCTTCAGACCATTTATAATGATGAACTAGTTCATGTTGGGTCGTGAGATTAAAAGTGAGGCTGGGGTGTCTACTCCACTCTGTTTTCTCTCTAGAAAATCAACTTCACTGAACTTGGTTTGTAAGTCCTAATGGAGGCATCGCATCATGCTTTTGTATCATACACTGTCATAGCCTTGGAGGGCAAAAACAGAACCAGTTTTTGGTCTGCCTTCTGTATTGACACAATATTCTAGCTCTTCCTGCACTGATGGCCTAGTTCAATAGACTGTGGAAAACACACAGGCACTGCAGATTTAATAGTCCATAAAGCATGATAACCCACATGGCTCCTCTGGAAAGTTTTTAATAGTTGAATCCAAATGAAATAAACATAAGATTGTGGTAGACTAATACTAATGCTGTGACATTTTCTAATTATTAGCTCTGGCCAGTCAGGGAATTATGGGTCTGTAACATTATCCAGTAATACTAAACACTGAGTAGTGAGTTAGCAATCAGAACAGAATTGAATTTTGTTTTGTTTTTTGGGTAAAACTTGTAAAGTAGCAATATTAACAGAGGTACTACCACTAGGTATGAATGTTGTTGAACTAATGAGAAAATGTGTTGCTTTGTGCAGATTGCAACAGCTACCAGACACCTCCTCCCCCAGTCCATTTTAAATGGGGGGAAAAGGGATAACAAGCTTCAAAGACAATTA
>JBHNNM010000979.1:0-762 GCA_048563625.1 Gammaproteobacteria bacterium
GGTATAATTATTTTAGTAGCATATTTAATTCTCCACCAAGTGAATCTGAACCAATTGCTGAAGACTTAGGGGATGCGGCATTTGCTGATAACGAAATGAACTGTGAGACCTTGAATCAGCCCATCACCGTAGATGAAATCAAAACGGCAATAAGGGCATTAAAAGATCAAAAAGCAGCTGGTCCTGATGGACTTATCGGAGAGTTTTATAAGAATAGCACAGTACACATTTTGCCATTTCTAGTTAAGTTCTTCAACTTCATCTTTGATCATGGTTTATTTCCTGACGAATGGTCGTTGGCAATCTTGCATCCGTTACATAAGAAAGGGGATATAAACGTACCGGATAATTACAGGGGTATATCCTTGCTCAACATATGCAGTAAACTGTATAGTTTTGTGTTGAATAAGCGGATTACCAAGTGGATAGATGATAATGAAATAATTGGAGAAGAACAGGCCGGTTTTAGGCAAGAACGTAGTACTTTTGACCATATTTTTACTCTGTTAGCGTTAATCCAGAAACAGCTGCTGAGGCACAGAAAACTGTATGTGGCTTTTATTGATTTTCGTAAAGCTTTTGACACGATATGCAGAACAAAATTGTGGACTGTACTGCACAAAAACGGCCTTAGAGGCAAAATCGCGATTGCACTACAAAGTATGTATGCCATTGTCAAGGCTCGAGTTCGTGCTGGGGGGGAGTTAACCGATGTCTTCTTATGCCCTCGTGGTTTGAAGCAGGGTGAAGTGTGTTCACCAG
>JBHNNM010000980.1:0-760 GCA_048563625.1 Gammaproteobacteria bacterium
TGCACAAAATCAAGTCACACTATTAGTGCACATCTCCCCTACTATGTTTGTGCCAAATTTTGTACACTCATATAATTTTACACATGATTATGACATGTTGATTGTTGTAATATCTGATGGGCGACATAAACCCATAACTCAACATTTTTTTATATAACAAGTAACACACCCTTTCATGCAATATACTATAATCAGCCATACAAGTGCATGCAAAAACACAGTGATAAGATTTTTTCTCAGTTTGCATTTAATAACAAGTCATAAAAATTAAATCAAACAAATTTCTGTATTACATCAGTATTACAACAAAATAACATTACCCCCAATTTTTAGCATAGAAAACATTCTGTTTGCTTAGATCAGTCTAACAAAAACAAATCAGAATAACCTGATTTTATCAAGGTAATTAACAATTAAGTCCAGACCCCCCCTCCCCCCCAAGCTCTTTGACTGATGAGATGTGGATTCTCTGCGGCCAGCCTCTCTCTGTACTGTCTGCAACTATCTGTGTTTGATGTTTTCCTCCTTGCTGTACCACTTGGCTCAGGAGTACACTCAGTTCAGCATACCATGGTCTTGTCAATTAATTTGAAGTGTTATGAATATGAAATTATTAACTCAATAACCTGGAACTGTCCCAATACTGATATGCTCAGTACAAACATGTCAAACCTACACACCATGACTTCTACACAAATCAGTACTCAGTTCTCAGAACCGCTATTAGTATTACTAACATCTGCTGGGCTTAATTAAACTT
>JBHNNM010000981.1:0-756 GCA_048563625.1 Gammaproteobacteria bacterium
GCAAGCCAAGAGAAAAAACAGTGAATGGCAAGAACCGGTAACTAGCCCAGCCCCAAACCCTAACCCAGGGAGGCCACGAAATCGCTAGTCTACTGAACTAGAACGAAGAAAACTTTTTCATTTTTACATATGATGAAACAAACAAAGCGGATAAATTGGGAAACAAAATAAAACACCGAATAAAAGGCAGGCTCCCTGGTGAGGTCTAGCCTGTTGTGAAAGCTAGAGTAAACAGAACGAAAAAGACTGAAACGCCCGCACCTAACAAGGTTCGAGAAAGATGAAATAACAAGGAGGAAATAAACAAAGGCCCAGCTACTGACAATGGCGTCGGAGATTGGAGATTCAAACTGGATTTTTTTTCCAAGTCGGTTACCCTATAGCCGGCTACTAGCCATTTTGCAGCGACTCCCCAGAGTGACGTAGTGCGCATATGTGCACATGATTTTCAGATATATATATTTTTATTTCATTAAATCTCAGACTAGTGGCCCATTTGTCTATCATTTCGATGGTAATTTTGCATACTTAAAAACCTTGGACTTTTCCTTTAAGCACCATGTTTAGGGACATAGTTAAGGAGCTGTGTGAGTCGAGGTGGCCGTCCTGGGCTATCCGTTCTAACCGACAGGAGCCTTATGGTTTCCGTGGCTGTAAAATAATCTCCTGTGTCAGCTCACGCACTGGTCTCAGCTTGTCCCAACCGACATCCGAGGACAGCAACACTGAAAAAGAAAGAGAACTGCCGGTGCTCCC
>JBHNNM010000982.1:0-756 GCA_048563625.1 Gammaproteobacteria bacterium
TCATCATCATCATCATCATCATCTTCCTCTGCTTCATCATCAAAGAAGGGATTGTTCCAATCTTTCTCCTCTCCTTCCTCCCCAACGTCACTTTCCCCCTCGTCCTCTGTGTCCGACTTGTCCGTCATCTCCGCCTCCTCCTCCTCCTGCGGCAGGCCGTCCACGAGAGCATCCTCCTCGTAGCCTTCCTCGTTCTCCAGCCGGTACATCTGCTGGCGCCGCTCAAAGGCTGCCGCCCGCCGCTTCCGCATGACCTGCTCCAGCTGGCGCTTCAGCTCCTCAAGACCCCGGCCTGAAAGGTGAGCGTCAAACCCTGTGTCCAGGTCTCCCTCAGTGTGGTACGTCACAGTCTTCAGCTTCAGCTCCTTCTCCTGCCCTTCTTCTCCCGTCTTCTCCACGATGCTGATCTCTACGTCAGCTGCTTTCCTGGGCGCCGGCTTCTGGTACTGCTTCAACAAGCGAGCCATCAGCGCTTCCCTTTTCCTTGCCTTCTCATCCACCTCCGTCTCCCTTTCCTTGCCCTCCTCGTCCAAAATGATGAAGTGGCCGTCGCTGGCTGCATGAGGCGTTGGAAGGTCGCTGGCGCTGATGACAGACCCATCGGCATTCTGGTGTACTCGAACAGCCCCATCGGAGTCACGAAGGCCGTCTTGTGCTGGTCATCGGGATGCATGGCAATTTGATGGTAGCCGCTGGCCAGGTCCAGAGTCGAAAAGAACTGGGCCCCGACCAACGCATCAAAAGACTCTTGGATCC
>JBHNNM010000983.1:0-754 GCA_048563625.1 Gammaproteobacteria bacterium
TCTTTAACGGGAGACAGTTTAGCTCATTTATAATTCGTTCGGTTAAAAACCTTATTATGTATAGAGGCCTGGTTTCAAAACTTCAAGTGATTTTGATAAAAATCCCAGGCGGTTAATGATTAGGCACATCTTTTACAAATGAAGTGGGTTAATTCTTCAGTATCACCAAATATACCATCCTCCTAGTTGGCATTAAAATAATATGAGGGTGTAAAAATAACTGTGTAAACGCACATTGCGGTGGTTCCAGTCAGCAGTGGTAAAATGAACAAGCCTGAAATACCACCTCCATAGTGAACAGCCGACCTTCCAAAGTCAGGGTCTCAAGGAGATTCCTTTCATAATTCCTCCTTGAGACCCTGACTTTGGAAGGTCGGCTGTTCACTATGGAGGCGGAATTTCTCTTCGACTGAAGTCGACATCATCACTCCCTGCCGGTCTGAACCATCTTTTGTTACCCTATACCAAGGAATACAGCGATAGATTAAGACAATGAACAAAGACAAGTTACAGGCACTGGCCAACGAACTGGCTAAAGATTTAAAAACTCCTCAGGATTTAAGCGACCTCAGTGCCCAACTGACTAAGATGACCATTGAAGCCGCTCTGAATGCCGAAATGGATTGTTTTCTGGATAAGGACGAGGGCAATAGCCGCAACGGCTACAACCGAAAACAATTAAAAGGTGACCATGGTCAGTTTGAACTGAATACTCCCATGGACAGACAGTCCAAATTTGAGCCTCAGCTGGCCA
>JBHNNM010000984.1:0-753 GCA_048563625.1 Gammaproteobacteria bacterium
CTCGCTATGATAAGCTGGAAAGAAACTATGCCAGTACATTAGCGTTAGGCTGTTGTATGGTGTGGCTTCCTATGTGGAATGGTTAAATTTTGTACACAAAAGATCAACAGCCCCTACTAAAATGGAGTTACCCGATAAAACCCTTGATGATATTGAGAAATGGCTTATTAGATATTGGGAGCTAATAGAAGAAGGGAAAATACTTTTCGAAACATAAGATGCATAATTGAATCCATTAAGAAGGAACATGGTTATTTTGGGTTTGATTAAGATTTGTTTTGGTATCAGTTATGCTTGAACTACTATGCTTGAACTTTGGTTAGAATAAACAATAGTGTCAGAACATATGATTTTATGGCTTTAAAAATTTTGGTGAATCACAATCTTAACAGTACTATTTTTCAGGGGGATTACCTACCCATCTCATTATTTACCGTATCCAGACAGATCATATTTTAGTAATTTGAATTCTTCATGATAGTATTGATATTCAACGGTATTCAAAAAGTCTAAAATAACAACTTAGGTCAAAATTAAGTTAAATTATGAATCAAAAATAGTAATATTGGCTTGAATGGTGGTTGAAACTTGTATTTTTGAGCAGTATGACCGGTCTGTGGAAATGACTCTTATATGCTGGAAGATACATTTAATCCTATCCATGAACAAGATAATATTCACTGTTTGTATTTCAGGAAGTAATCAAATTGAGATTAGAGGGTCAACTCAATCGGTAAATAGCATCTTCAATTT
>JBHNNM010000985.1:0-752 GCA_048563625.1 Gammaproteobacteria bacterium
GGCCAAGCCTGTCAGTGAGATAAACCTGAAGGTCTCACCAACAGGCAGACCTATGGATATGTGGATAAGACTTATACTAAAACTCTATTTATGGATTGCTTTATAAATGGGGGGATTACCAGGTCATGGCCTGGAGTTCCACGCAGTGCCAATCCTTCAGCATGTCGTCATACAGGGCGGACGGGTAGCCGGAGAGGATGATCCGGCACGGCAGGGTCTTCAGCAGGTCCAGCAGATCTTCGTGGTCCTGCCGGCTGTAATCATGGCGGTATCGGCGTTTCGAGGTCCGCGTCTCTATCAGGTAGGGGGGGTCACAATAGATCAGTTCCGAACCGGCGTAGTCATAGTCGCGCAGGTAGCGGTGGGCGCAAGCATTGACTTTTTGTACGGGATAGCCGCAGTCGAAGGACTGCAGTGCTTCCGAGTCAATGTCGATGGCGATACTGTTCCGGGGCGGCATCATCGCTATGATGTTTTGGTATAACCCCGCTGCAGCCTTGGAGCCGAAATATCCCGTCATGCCGTTGCCCTTGTGCCTTTCATGGCGACCAAGAATAGACGGGGTTGACTATAAAGTCAAGCTGATTCGACAATATTACTTGAAATCAGTTTAATCTCACTTTTATTTTATGTAGTGATTGGCCGAAAAAGCAGAAAATTAAAACGGAGGGCATCATTAGCAACTGAAATTAGCCTCCAGGCTATGTACTCGTTGACTGCTATTGGCATCTCTCAGCACCCGACAAGCCAAA
>JBHNNM010000986.1:0-752 GCA_048563625.1 Gammaproteobacteria bacterium
TTTTTTGATAATGTGGTACTTCTCATTTGAAGCCTTTTTGTTGATGAATAATTGCCTGAATAACAACTATTTGATCATCAAATTGGCTTCATTTCAATTCCTAAAGATCATACCTATGATTCAAAATTAAAACTGACTACGAATTTTCTCAATCCGTTTTCGGTTAACGCCAAAGTCAGGATAGCCAACACGAGAAGCGGAGCGCACCTGTATTATTGTGTTTTCTGCGGATGCCTGTGGAAAATAAAATTCAACATCATCCACAAACCGAAATAAACTGGAAGTAAAAACGGCTCGAATGTAATTATCCTGTACTTTCAGAATTTGTGCCTGTTTATCAGTTTCAATAATCTTTATAAGGCGCTGTTTTGCCCTCTGCTCTGTACCCTTAAAATAAATGGGCTGGATATAATGTTCTTTATCCACGGCCTGACTGCTCACACAATTTGGTGTTTTTGGGCATGGCAGCAGTTCCCCATTATGAACATCTAAATCAGGTTCTGTCACTGTACACCCCGTTAATATTATCAGGCTTATCAGAGCCGCTGTCTTTTTAAAATAATGCATTATTCAAAAACCATTTCAGGATAGGCATAAAATACCACTATATTTTATTCTTAGAGGAATTGTCTATTAGGGGCTGTTGATCTTTTGTGGTTAAAAAATAGGCAGCATGGTATTTGTTAAACAAGTATAATGGTTTTGTGAAAAATCAACATACAAGAACACTTACCATGCCAAGAACTATCTTA
>JBHNNM010000987.1:0-751 GCA_048563625.1 Gammaproteobacteria bacterium
ATTATGGTGTATTGGTAAAGTAGCTTATCAACAGGGCTATCAGAAAATGTTACAGGCCAATACCATTGTTAACCGTACTGTCTTGTCATTCATCTATATTGCAAAGCAAGTTATAAATGACAAACGGTATAAAATTTACATGAAGGATTTGAAAAAAGTATTTACACAATTGAACCAGGACGTGATGTGCCTATGCACAATGGTTTAAATTTGTGGGGATCCTTCAGGTCCAAAATAGAACATGATCTGCTCATCAGGAATGGAGGTTTGCCTGATTTTTAGTTTAAAATATTCGGCATCCCGAATCCCTCTGGCTCTTTTTCTTATTAAGTGTTAATGGCCAATTAAAATGCTCCAGTCTTGGCCAATAAAAGTGATCCACCCATGATTAAGGTTATTGGTTAAAACATGTACACTCCCTCCTTTTATAAAAATAAGGTTCGGGAGTGCAATGAAGGACTGGAATATGATACATAGTGCTTGGCCGGTAATATTTATTACCATAAAATACAATTAGTTATGGTAAAATAAAACCTTGAAGATTTGATTGGCTAATTTTAACATCCTTTTAATGTGTTTTATAAGTGATTGTTATTAAACAAATATAAAATAGCAGCTTAGACTGATTATCCCGTAATCCCGCAATCAAGGCCCATTTTTTCACAAACTTCGTTTCAGAACCGACATGAGAAACGTCCTATCCCCGCAAATGCAAATCGGCCAAATGGATATTGCCAATATGCCCATCGAT
>JBHNNM010000988.1:0-751 GCA_048563625.1 Gammaproteobacteria bacterium
TCCACGTGTCCGAGTCACCAGGAGTCAGCCTGGTGAGCTGTTGAAGCTATCCAGGAAAAGGTTATTGTGGAGGCTGTTAGAATGGGTATTGTTGTCGGGAAATGTTGGAGTACGCGTTGGACACATCTACAAATGTTTTCTGTCAGTACTGTCCTAGGCAAGAAGACTTCAACGGTGGAGCACTACCGAGGAGCAGGTGCCATTCTTCCCGGCCGTCTGCCACCACCACACTGGACAGGAAGAGGACCAGTAAACGAAAGCATTATGTTTGGTGAGTTGAGCATTTTGTTCTTGTTCTTCTTCTCTTTTTTTATTCTGTTTTTTAAAAGCGTGCATGGGTGGATGGGAATGGATGTGTGAGTGAATGTGTTTACAATACTATTCTTGTGCGCAGACTGTGGACCGTGGAGAAAGATGTCTAGGGCCTGACCTCCAATGTCCGTGATAACGACATCATCAGGCTCCACGTGTCCGAGTCACCAGGAGTCAGCCTGGGGAGCTGCTGAAGCCAGGCAGGAAAAGGTTATCGTAGAGGTTGTTAGAAAGGGCATTGTTGTCGGAAAATGTTGCAATATGTGGAGTATGTGTTGAACACATCTACAAATGTTTTCTGTCAGTACTGTCCTAGGCGAGAAGGCCTCCGACGTGGAGCAGTCCCGAGGAGCATCTGCAAAAACTCCTGGTCGTCGCCCACCACCACGTTGGACCGGAAGAGGACAAGTAAAGGAAGGCGTCATGTTTAGTGAGTTGA
>JBHNNM010000989.1:0-751 GCA_048563625.1 Gammaproteobacteria bacterium
GTGTGTGTGACACGTATTTCGGAGAGGGTGTGGTCTTGTGCGCTGAGATGTTTTTTGTTCATTCTATCACGCATCCAAGTATCAGCCTGCAGTCAGTAGGCTCTTTACCAAGTATACAAACAGCTGGAAAATATACAAAGATATCCGAAAAAGTGATCGTCCACACTGTCGATGATGTGAGAAACCTTTATGGACCTTGTCGACCACACGCATACACATTCAATGAACAATCTAAGATGGCAACCGCACTGACTCCCCAGACTGACGTCACTTCCGAGAAAGTCACGTGACTAATAGAGAACCCGAGACAGCAGTCTCGGCCAGGGTACAGAAAATAAAATCGATTAAAAACGAACAATTATTTATTTTTTATTTTTTATTTTTTTCTCTCATTATTTTGTATTTCATTAAATCTCAAACTAGTGACTCATTTGTCAATTATTTCGATGGTCATTTTGCATACTTAAAAACCTTGGTCTTTTCCTTTAACCTTTTGGGCTCGAGTGTCGTTTTTGAATTACTACTGGCAGTATTATCGTTTCGATCTGATTTTCAGGTCTTCCTCGAGGATCGAGCACGCGCCTCATGCTGCCATTGCACGTGTCCAACATGAAATGATCTCGACTACTGTCACTGATCCCTAGACCATTAATTGTGACGTTCACACCACAGTTTTAACTCCACGGACTTGAATCAAGTCTGTGGTCATCTCATCCATGACCTGCTTGCACTTGGAAGATCGACATAATTT
>JBHNNM010000990.1:0-750 GCA_048563625.1 Gammaproteobacteria bacterium
ATCCCTGACAATGACATCAATACTAAAATTGAGATGGATTAACCTGCTCGGGTGTATTTTATTTGCAATCTTTGCCTGGTTGATTGATTCTCTGCCTACGGTATTTATGAATCTGGGTATTGCCTGTATAAACCTGTATTTTATCTATAAAATTTATACCACCAAAGAAGACTTTAAAATTCTCAGAGCCATGCCAGAATCTGAATTTTTTCAGCATTTTCTGAATGTGAACCGTGAGGAGATAGAAAAGCAGACCGCTATAGATAATTTAAAACCGGATGATTGTTCTTTTTATATGCTGCGTGATAATAATATCGCCGGTCTTCTGGCGGGGGTTTTAAATGGTGGTGTGTTTGATATCAAGCTGGATTACGTCACACCCAGATAGCGGGACTTTAAACTGGGGACGTATTATATCAGAAACACCCGGAATTTTTTAAGGAAAAAGGAATAAACACCTTAACGGTCAGCGCCTCAGATAAAGAACATCAACTGTATTTGCAGAAAGTCGGTTTTACTCCTGTTTCTAATGCGGAACCGGAGCGTTATATCAAATACCTGTAATTTTGCTGCGGCTCTTAAGTCCCCCTTGTTCAAAGGGGGATAAAGGGGGTTAAGTCTTTGATTTGCCCCCTTCTAAAGAACTGTCTCTTGATCATATCTCATGAGACAGCTTCAGAGGCGATGGATTGTGCCATCATCATACCATCTACCCAGTCTTGCAGACGATACCAGCCTTTCCACAGTGTA
>JBHNNM010000991.1:0-746 GCA_048563625.1 Gammaproteobacteria bacterium
CCCTCCAAGGCTATGACAGTGTATGATACAAAAGCATGATGTGATGCCTCCATTAGGACTTACAAACCAAGTTCAGTGAAGCTGATTTTCTAGAGAGAAAACAGAGTGGAGTAGACACCCCAGCCTCACTTTTAATCTCGCGACCCAACATGAACTAGTTCATCATTATAAATGGTCTGAAGCCTTCAAAACAAACTGCCTGAAGCTGAAGAGGCTACAAAAAATCAAAGATGAGGTAAAATCTGTATGGTTAGCCTGCTCTATAATCTTCCCAGTTTCTGTGTGTTGCTAATGGCGTGATATGAGATATGGTATCCCATATTACCCCTAAAACACTTTCCTTGCTGTGCATATATATACTGAATATTTCCGCCAAAGCTGTATAGTAAAAGAAATCGTAACATTTAACAATAAGAATGAAAATAAGAAATGAGATCAAAAGATACAAAATGTCAAAGAAAATAAAGGATAAAATGGGCATTACTTTTCAATAGGACAGAAGAAAATAATGGCTGCTTTCTATTTTCTTTTTTAATGAACAATTAAAATTATGTTCCTGGCTTCAAATGATTTGGACTTGAGGAAGGTCACAGAATGGTCAGTGAAGTCCTGATGACTCTCTGCCGTGGCCACCATCTTTGTGAAGGGAGCAGATGCCAGGTTCCAGCCACCGACAGCCATCAGGGTCTTCAGGTTGGGGTTGATCTTCTTCAGGTTGTTGAACCACTCGTACCTGGGAAACAGCA
>JBHNNM010000992.1:0-745 GCA_048563625.1 Gammaproteobacteria bacterium
CTGCGGACGCAGAAATATTAACGTCCCCTCTGTTAAAACCCCAGAGCTGACGAATGTTTTCCCTTAAAAGCACGGAGTAGGTCAGATTATAGCCAAATATGCTTAGTCAGCGCCAAAATTTCTTCCTTGTCCTAATTTGCGCTTCCCCGGTCCATTCACCTTCATTTTTTTCCAAATCCTCTCCATACTTTTCAATTGCGTTAGTCTTGGCTGAAGCGAATTCCCGCGTTAGCCTGCGAAATAAAATAGGTCACACTGCTCATAGTCAATTGATTTAAGCTGGTTTTCATGTTGAGTGCCTGCAGAATATAAATAGGCACCAAAACGTGTGTTACTGTGCCTCAAAAAGGTGATTTAGACATACTTGTGATCTGATCAATTGTTCTTTAATTTTGTACTGAATGCGTTACAGGGAATCTGTCTGGAAGTATCTTTTGCAGTTGTAGATAGTGATATGTGCTAATTATTGACTGTTTTGGCTGGGATGTTTGCTATTGATTGTGTTCTGTGTAGAACAATGAGCCAGCTTTTTGCTCGTAAGAAACTGTGACTGTGATTTGTCCTGAAGTGACCTTGTGCGGTTGATGAGGTATACAAATCCAAGAACTAAATAACTTAAACATGTGCAATGGTCCAGTCCTGATATGGTGGATGAAATATATGAGTATATACCGAATCTGCATGGGAATCACACATTGTGCTACTTTATGAATGACTGCAGAATTATTTTAAAACAAAAGAACCC
>JBHNNM010000993.1:0-744 GCA_048563625.1 Gammaproteobacteria bacterium
TTATGTTTGGGATAATCAGGGTGTGGGATGTTTGAATGCATTTATTAGGGAGTTCAGACAAAGACTTATTGACATGCGATGGCAAGCTTGGGATGACCATGTAAACACCAGTGACAGATTTTCGTTATACAGACAATTTAAAACATTAGCTTGTGTTGAACCATACATAATGTTAAATTTAAACAGATATATAAGGTATACATTGACCAGATTTAGATTTGGGGTGTCAGATATTAAAGTACATAGATCAAGATTTAAACTTTATAATGTGGATGAATTGAAATGTCCATTGTGTCTTTCGGCTGTGGAAAATGAAGTCCATTTTGTTCTGTGTTGCCCTGCATTTGAGGATTTAAGACACGAGTTTATAGAGTCAAAATATTTCAATAACCCATGTGAATTTCGGTTGGCACTGCTCTTAGCTACTCAAAACGAACGCGCCTTGAAAAATCTTGCTTTGTTTCTGTATAAAGCATTCAGCAGAAGGAAAACCCTGTTATCGTGAAGAATGTAAATGTACATCACGAATTAATATTCAAGAACGTTATTATAATATCCTTTGCATATACTTTCGCTCCTGACTTGTGCATTTCTTACATTCCAACATCAGTAATTTGTATACTCTGTGTGTGTGTATTGTGCATTGTCTTATAAGATTTATTGTGCTTACACCCCTTCAAATGGGGCTATGGCCTTATTGAATAAAATTTCCGTATTCCGTATTCTCTCTCTCATAATTATACA
>JBHNNM010000994.1:0-744 GCA_048563625.1 Gammaproteobacteria bacterium
GCGATTTGCTTGAACAGTTTGCATCCTTTATTTTTCTATGGTTATGGTTAGTTTGGCTTTCCATCTGTTTGTCGGCACAGTTATCTCTGTGCTCTTATGGCTGCAACAAATGAAGTCAATGTAGTCGTCTACTCATTTGTTTGCAGACAGTAGTCTATTAGGCTGTTGTGATTCGGTGATGTTTTTTCCACCTTATCTTTGCAGGTAGGCCACCGTTTGCGTTTTTGAGGTGGTTTCAGCTGTTTTGTTTCTTTCATTTGGTGTCAGCTGTTTGCTTGCCGGATTAGGGCAGCCCTTTTTCGTTTGCCACCAGCTTTTGTGGTTTGGTCTTCCTTTCATTAATTTGGTGGCACCTGTTTGCTTGCCTGATTAGGGCAGCAATTTTTCGTTTGCCACCAACATTTGTGGTTTGGTCTTTCTTTCTTTGCCACAGGCATTTGTGGTCTCTGCTTTTTTTTCTTTGCTTTTTTGTCACAGGCATTTGTGTACAGTTTCTTTCTTACATGGCCTTTTCTGCTGTAGGCATTCGTGCTAGACTTTCTGTCTTTGTCTTCTTTCTTTCTTAATTTCATCAGATGCTAAAGAGCATATTAGGGACAAGCTGCGATGTCGACCGACTGGTGCCGTGGCTTCGGCGCGGCCCCATGAGAGTGCCGCTATTTTTCCCGGTGTTCGTTGGTCTAAAATGTGCACAGGCCAGCCGAGTTTCTGTTTACCTTTCGGCTTTTACTTTTCTCTCGATTG
>JBHNNM010000995.1:0-743 GCA_048563625.1 Gammaproteobacteria bacterium
CGGTGGTCAGGGAGACGAGCAGGAATGATGGGGGGTGAAGGTGTTGAGACGGCGGCCTGCAAACTCCAGAAAATTCGAGCTTTGGCTATTTTACAGATTTAATTTTTATTTTACAGATTTTTATTTTATTTTACAGATTTTAGTTTGCAGTTTTTATTTTACAGATTTTATTTTACTTGACAGATTTCATTTTCTATTTTACAGACTTTATTTGACTCGTTTTTAATTTTTTATTAACAGATTTCATTGTTTTTTCTACACATTTCTATTTTATTTTACAGATTTTTTATTTTGTTTTACAGATTTTATTTTACAGATTTTAATTTTATTTTACAGATTTTATTTTATATGTTACTTTACAGATTTTATTTTCTGCTTTACAGATTTGATATTACAGATTTATTTTTATTTTTATTTTTTATTTTAAAGATTATAACTGACATTGAGCTGTACTGCAGTGAATATTCAGCAACAACAACAACAAAATCAGGAAAAAATCAGTCGTATCTTCCAGTTTTAATTTTTAGTTGATTGAAAGCTTCTTTGCAGCTAAAAATGGTTTAGTAAGCAAACATCTTTTAGGATGCACTTTATTTTAATATGTCATTTTATTATGTGTAAAAAAAGACAATTTTGGGGAAAAGCGGGAAAAAAAGAGGGTAGGCGAGTGAATCTTAAGCAAACAGATATTCGTGGAAAAGTCATAGTTGTGTATTAGTTTTCATTTTTGTCGATGGAGTGTT
>JBHNNM010000996.1:0-742 GCA_048563625.1 Gammaproteobacteria bacterium
ACAACAGTTATTTAGATCTTAATGTGACTAAAACCAAGGAGATGATTGTTGATTTTAGGAGGCAGGAACACAGTCCTGGGAAGACCATTATCCACAATAACGAAGTTGAAATTGTCAGTAAATACAAGTACCTTGGCACCATCTTTGACGACAAGCTGAAATGGGATGACAACACTGAAGAAATTGTAAAGAAGGGGCAACAGCGGCTGTATATCTTGCGAAAGCTAGATTATTTCTCTGTTGACCAAAAGATTTTAACTCTTTTTTACAAATCTTTTATTGAGAGTGTTCTGTCATTCTCTTTCATCTGCTGGTTTCACAGCTTGGGAGTGAAGAACAGGAACAGCCTGCAAAGAATTGTCCGTATCGCCTCCAAGATAACTGCAGTGCCCCAGAGAGACCTGGCTCTTTTCTGTGAACAGCAGATCTTACGGAAAGCCCGCTCTATTTTAACGAAGAAGGATCATATTTTAAACCAGGATTTACTACTCTCCCATCAGGTCGTCGTCTTAGATGCTCCGTTTGTAAAACAAACAGATTTAAGAACTCTTTTATGCCAGTCGCAGTACGCCTTTTAAACAACACCTGAAGTGTACATGTATACATGAAGTGTGTGTGTGTGTGTGTGTGTGTGTGTGTGTGTGTGTGTGTGTGTGTGTGTGTGTGCCACTGTGTGTGTGTGTGCCACGGTGTGTGTGTGTACCACGGTGTGTGTGTGTGTGTGTGTCACGGTGTGTACGTG
>JBHNNM010000997.1:0-741 GCA_048563625.1 Gammaproteobacteria bacterium
TGCAATATAGATGAATGACAAGACAGTACGGTTAACAATGGTATTGGCCTGTAACATTTTCTGATAGCCCTGTTGATAAGCTACTTTCATAGGTATGATCTTTAGGAATTGAAATGAAGCCCATTTGATGATCAAATAGTTGTTATTTAGGCAATTATTCATCAACAAAAAGGCTTCAAATGAGAAGTAGCACATTATCAAAAAAACTAAAAGTCGTATTGAGTGAAAAGAAACTTAATAAACTGGGCAAAAACATTGGTTTTTCCCAACGATTAAGACAGATAGCCCCTTTTCAGCTTGTAGTGAGTATGATTACAGCTATGGGTGATAAAGAGACAAGGCATTTTTCGGAAATTCATCGTTACTTTAACCAGTTAACGAATAAAAATGTCCGTTATAAGCCCTTTCATAATCAATTAGCCAAGCCTGAATTTGCGCAATTGATGAGAGATGTTGCAGATAAAGTTTTTAATCACTGGGTACATACAAAACTGAAATGTAATCATCCGGTTCTGGGCAATTTTGATAAATTACTGATCCAGGATGGCAGTTCATTTGCTATCCATAAGGCACTGAAAAAGGATTATCCTGGGCGATTTACAGCAATTAGTCCAGCAGCCGTGGAATTGCATGTTACCTACGACTTAAAAACCGGAGGCATAGAAAAAAGCACACTGACACCGGATAGTTTTTCAGAACGAGCAGAGTTACCAGAAGCTCATGAACTGGAAAATCAGTTAT
>JBHNNM010000998.1:0-739 GCA_048563625.1 Gammaproteobacteria bacterium
AATCGGTCAAAGACAATATCAGCATTGGGCAAGATTTCTCTCACTGATTTTTGATAGGCTGCCCCCATGTCCATTGCAACTGCCTCTATTTTTTCAGTGGTTTCCTTTGGTATTCGTTTTATGTTGATACTCATATTACCTATTGCTTATAAAACTGTCAGAAGCTTTATATTTCAACAGATTTTGTGAGTATTAGCATCTTTCTTCACTCATCAGAGCGGAGAAGAGCCTAAAGACATACCTATGAATATGACCTACTTGAAAACATTTGCTCGTTCAATGAGAAAGAACAAAGATGGTATTTGCAACTATGCTAAACATCAACTGACATCAGCCAGAATAGAAGCTGGCAATGTTAGTATTGGCTTAATAAGAAAAAGAGCCAGAGGGATTCGGGATACCGAATATTTTAAACTAAAAATCAGGCAAACCTCCATTCCTGATGAGCAGAGCATGTTCTATTTTGGACAAAATCTCACTCATTAAAGCGGAGAACAACCGAAAAACAGAACAAAACACGAACAGATGAGCATATTTACGATGAAGTAAAGCGTCTGAAAAAAGAACTGGCCAGGATAACCCGGGAGCGTGACTTGCTAAAAAAAGCGACGGCATATTTCGCCAGAGAAATCGAGTGAAATATGCCTGGATAAAGCAACACTCTGTAGATTATCCTGTAGCAGAATTATGCCGGTTTATGTCAGTATCACGCAGTGCCTGTTATGACTGGCTGGTAGCC
>JBHNNM010000999.1:0-739 GCA_048563625.1 Gammaproteobacteria bacterium
CTGAGGACTGCTCCACGTCGGACGCCTTCTCGCCTAGGACAGGATGTGACAGAAAACATTTGTAGATATCTTCAACAAATATTGCAACATCGCACGGAAACAATCCGCTTTCTAACAACCTGCACAATAACCTTTAACTGCCTGGCTTCAGCAGCTCCCCAGGCTGACTCCTGGCGACTCGGACACGTGGAGCCTGATGGTGTCGTTATCGCGGACATTGCAGGTCAGGCCCTAGACATCTGTCTCCACGGTCCAGAGTCGGCGCGCAAGCACGTCATGGTAAAGACATTCACTCACACGTCCATTCCCATCCACCCATGCACACTACTAAAACAAAGAGCAAAACCCTCAACTCACCAAACATGACGCCTTCGTTCAGTTGTCCTCTTCTGTGCAGTGTGGCGTTGGGCGACGGTCGGGAAGCTCGGCAGGTGCCCGTCTGGAATGCACCACGTCGGAGGCCTTCTCACCTAGGACAGAACTGACAGAAAACATTTGTAGATGTGTTCTACACATACTGCAACATTTCCCGACAACAATGGCCTTTCTAACAACCTCCACGATAACCCTGTCCTGCCTGGATTCAACACCTCTCCAGGCTGAGTCCTGGTGACACGGGGTGGCTGATGTCGTTTTCGCGGATGTTGCAGGTCACGCCCTACCCATCCTTCTCCACGGTCTAGGATCTGCGCACAAGAACGGCATGGTAAAGACATTCACTCACACATCCATTCCCATA
>JBHNNM010001000.1:0-738 GCA_048563625.1 Gammaproteobacteria bacterium
CTAAATAACTGTTCCAAAATGGTGTCCATATAAATGGAACTTAAGCTTTGTTTATCGATCAAAGAAATTAACCCAAAAAACCTGATCAAACAAAGCTTAAGTATGAATAATATTATAACGGAACTGAGCCGTCCTGTACGCCGACGGTTAAAAAGAGTCGTACAATTTAACAAAGATGGTAACTACAGAAGACGGGCTAAAGCCATTTTACTCCTGAATGAGGGTTACAGCAGAAAACAGGTTTCCCAATTACTGAGTGCCAGCCGGACAAGCATCAGAAAATGGGTACAACGCTTTGAACAATTTGGTGAATCGGCCCTGGTTCCGGAAAACCGGGGCAGAACACCCTATAGTATCAATGAAGCCATTTGTACCCGATTGCTGGAGTTGGTTCAGAAACAACCAAAAGAATTTGGATGGTTTAACTCAAGATGGACTTCAGAATTATTAACCCGACAGGTCAATGAGGAATTTCAGACCTGTATTCATTCTTCGACTGTCCGGAGGTTATTAGCTGAACTGGGTATAAAATGGAAACGAGCCAGCCCGACACTGTGCCTTCAGGATAAGGAAAAAGCTCGCAAAATGAAGAAGATAGAGCATGCCTTACAAACAGGCAATGCTGACCATCCTGTCTTTTATGTGGATGAAGCTGATATTGATTTAAATCCACGCATCGGCAATTGCTGGTCTGTAAAAGGACAATAAACCAGAATACCGACCCCGGGTAAAAACCAG
>JBHNNM010001001.1:0-738 GCA_048563625.1 Gammaproteobacteria bacterium
GTATTAGAAATCCATGTTGTGTTGTGATAGTGCTATTATGCCTGGAGAGGGTGGGGTGGTTGAGGCAAGGGGAGAGGGAGACAGTGCTTATTTCAGTATTGAAACTGTCAGTATGTTAGGTTCCTGTTTTGCATGATACCTGTGATTTTGGTTTGCTATCTTTTAATGGGAGGGTTTGCTATGCTATTTATGTGATAATACTGGTCTGAATAGAGATGTTTGTGTGTAGGTATTTTGTCTGTTTGGGTTGAATTTGATGAGTTGCACTTTTTATGTGCATGTGTTGGTGCGTGTAACTGGTAGGGTTGACTGTTTCGGAGTGTGTGTGCCCTCCAGACTCTAAGATAAAGTACTCTGTGTTTTATGTGATTCACAGACGATAAAGATTCTGTATTCTGTAATTATACATGTTCTCGTTCTGTGAACAGTTAAACTGAGAATAATTGTTTGTTTTCTACAGTTTTATTAATAGTTTCATCCTGATTTATGTGTTATGCATCTGAAAAAGAGGATGTCTTTACTTTTCTAGTCTTAGCATTGTCTTTTATTTTCTGTCAGAAATCATGGTCATGATGGTGCAACTAGTTTCCAACCACTCTTGTTTTTCAGTTATATTTGCAAGAATAAAAACATGTAAGCTGTTAACATATGAAGTGTATTTGATGTTCATTTTTATGTCCATGTTTTATGATCAAAATGCTGAATGTTATGCAATACTTGTGGTCTTTATGCACTTAA
>JBHNNM010001002.1:0-737 GCA_048563625.1 Gammaproteobacteria bacterium
TATTTAACCTCAATTTCCTGATCTATTCTCACTCAAATTCCATCTAAAAATTCCGAGCCTTACATCACAGCTTCCATGTTACAACCTGGATTCGACTTCAGGTCAAGGTATTTTAACTTGCTGTTAATTTCACTGACGATATTCGAATGTCACATAACCTCGGTCTGCTTCCCCAAATTGTCTGAAAGGTTGACCATCACCACTGATAATATCAAAGCCGGTAGTTATGATGAGCTGATCAGACATATTCCATTGCACTGCGGGTCGGATCAGCAGGTCCCCCTGCTTGAGATCGCTGACTACTGCCAATCGGGGGATTAAAGTATCGTGACGAAACGGCTTTCTGATCTGAAACAATACTCGGGTGGTCTTTTCAGGTTCAATAAAATCATCTTTATAATCGAAAAGTTGATAGTGTCCTGCTTCCAGCGTGATATCCAAATCCGTTAGCACAGTCATATCCAGCCCCAATACTGTATTGACCTGATCGGATTGGATCACACCTGGAACACCTGCAGTCTGGACATCACGGTCTGAATAATAGCTCATTTCACCCCGCAAAACAGTGCTTTCCAGGGCGTAGGAAAAAGATAATCCCGCGACATCATAGCTTTGGTAGTCCGCCCTGAACAAATCATAGTGTATTGATTTATAAGGAAATGTTGGTGAGTTTTGGGCTCTTCTCCGCTCTGATGAGTGAAGAAAGATGCTAATACTCACAAAACCTGTTGAAATAT
>JBHNNM010001003.1:0-737 GCA_048563625.1 Gammaproteobacteria bacterium
TAATCCAGCTTTAGACCACTGTTTTGACTGGTGCTTTGGGTTGTTCTGCATTGATGTCGTCATGGTTAACTCTCCTCTGGATACACATCTTATTGTCTGAAACGGACTTCGATCGGTTAGCAACATGCAGGATTTTTTCATCTTCTTGCACCTCCCCCTTGCGAAGTGGCTAACGACAACGAGGCCCCACGAGTGACTATGACTTCAATTGTCCTTGCAGCGTCTACCTCTATGACTGGGAACATATTTTCAGCCATGTCCAAATAGAACTTGGCCACTCGATCCAATGCTTTAGCGGTGCCTTTAATCGCAGCGCCTTGCAATGCTTCTTGGCTCATGACTTGCTGGTACAGCTGAGTATCACCGGCATTACCCGTCTGAATCGTCGGAACAGGATTTACATCAAATGCGCCAGCCAAGCCCTGAAGGAATCCGGCCATCATTGATTTGGCCACCAGCTGGCCTTGTTTCGACACTAATCGGCCACGAATACCGGCTTTGCCGTCTTCACCCACGGCATAAGAATCCAGTCGCGTTTCAATGACGCCACCATCTTCTCTCACACATGAAATGGTCTCGCCTCGCAAATAGGCACGCTCAGAGCTCAAATCACCGTAACCTGCGGCGTTCAAGAAACACTCTTTGATATCCGCTCTAAATCGGTTGGGTAAAATGGCTTCCTTTTGAATCCTCAGCAATGCAGGAAAAGGCTCGCGTCTTGCGGACTCGTGAGTAGG
>JBHNNM010001004.1:0-737 GCA_048563625.1 Gammaproteobacteria bacterium
GTGTGTGTGGGTGGTCGTGTGTGTGTGTGTGTGTGTGTGTGTGTGTGTGTGTGTGTGTGTGTGTGTGTGTGTGTGTGTGTGTGTGTGTGTCCAGTTACTTCACTTACCTGGCCAGGTAAGATTGTAACTGTATATCCCACTCCTAGGAATAGAACCTACTATTTTCCTGATTTCCAAATAACCCAAATTATTGAATTTTGTCCAGTTCTCTTACAGCATAAAGTGCAGTGGCATGAGCAGACTATTATAATTTGATTTCTGATTTTGTTAATGACACTCATTGTTTCGCCCTAATATATCCGTCGTTTAGTGGGCGTTAAATACCAATTATCAGTGGCTCACCTGGCCAGAATGTCCAGGTACAGATCATCGGTAAGGCTGGCATCTGTCGTGCAGGTGACCCTGTGTCGCCACCAGGAGGTCAGCTGTGACAGGACGGCGGGCGTCACGTCCCAGTAGGTTGCAGGGTCACTCAGCTGGTCTGAACAGCAACACAGCTGTACGGCATCTGCTGTACTGCCTGCACCCAGACTGCGACACACTTCCTGCAGATAACATGATGGATGTTGTCTTCATAATTATGTGTTAGAACCCTTTTAAGAGACACTTCCTGCAGATAACATGATGGATGTTGTCTTCATAATTATGTTACAACCCTTTCAACAGACACTTCCTGCAAATAAGATGATCGAAGTTGTATTCATAATTATGTGTTAGAACCCTTTGAAGAGACACTT
>JBHNNM010001005.1:0-736 GCA_048563625.1 Gammaproteobacteria bacterium
GCCACTCGCTATGATAAGCTGGAAAGAAACTATGCCAGTACATTAGCGTTAGGCTGTTGTATGGTGTGGCTTCCTATGTGGAGTGGTTAAATTTTGTACACAAAAGATCAACAGCCCCTAGAAATATTTTATAAAAAGTAATAAAAAACTTGCCAAAAAAACTAAAAACGGTAAAATATGCGCCATCCTGATGAGATAGCAAACGTGGTCTATTACGCAGGATGGGCCGTTAGCTCAGTTGGTAGAGCAGTGGACTTTTAATCCATTGGTCGTGAGTTCGAGTCTCACACGGCCCACCATACACAGAACCCTTGTAGCTAACCGTTACAGGGGTTTTTTATTGGTAACACATTCTCTCTTACAATCTTTTTTAACTGTAAAGGTACTTGGAGAATGATTATGGCTACATCATTTCGTATTCATGGATGTAAAGGCTATGGTAATCCACCCATTTATAAAGCAATTCATAAATAGAGGTTTTGTATAAGTCTTATCCACATATCAACAGGTCTGCCTAGTGGTGAGACTTTCAGGTTTATCTTACAAACAGTCTAGGTCTGCGGGTAAGTTGATAAGACGCTTTTAATTGTTTCTAACAGGCTAAAGTCAATTTTTGCCTAGGGGCTGTTGATCTTTTGTGTACAAAATTTAACCATTCCACATAGGAAGCCACACCATACAACAGCCTAACGCTAATGTACTGGCATAGTTTCTTTCCAGCTTATCATAGCGAGTG
>JBHNNM010001007.1:0-734 GCA_048563625.1 Gammaproteobacteria bacterium
CCATAATTCCCTAACTGGCCAGAGCTAATAATTAGAAAATGTCACAGCATTAGTATTAGTCTACCACAATCTTATGTTTATTTCATTTGGATTCAACTCTTAAAAACTTTCCAGAGGAGCCATGTAGGTTATCATGCATTTATGGACTATTAAATCTGCAGTGCCTGTTTGTTTTCCACAGTCTATTGAACTAGGCCATCAGTGCAGGAAGAGCTAGAATATTGTGTCAATACAGAAGGCGGACCAAAAACTGGTTCTGTTTTTGCCCTCCAAGGCTATGACAGTGTATGATACAAAAGCATGATGTGATGCCTCCATTAGGACTTACAAACCAAGTTCAGTGAAGCTGATTTTCTAGAGAGAAAACAGAGTGGAGCAGACACCCCGGCCTCACTTTTAATCTCACGACCCAACATGAACTAGTTCATCATTATAAATGGTCTGAAGCCTTCAAAACAAACTGCCTGAAGCTGAAGAGGCTACAAAAAATCAAAGATGAGGTAAAATCTGTATGGTTAGCCTGCTCTATAATCTTCCCAGTTTCTGTGTGTTGCTAATGGCGTGATATGAGATATGGTATCCCATATTACCCCTAAAACACTTTCCTTGCTGTGCATATATATACTGAACATTTCCACCAAAGCTGTATAGTAAAAGAAATTGTAACATTTAACAATAAGAATGAAAATAAGAAATGAGATCAAAAGATACAAAATGTCAAAGAAAATAAAGGA
>JBHNNM010001008.1:0-734 GCA_048563625.1 Gammaproteobacteria bacterium
TGTGGTGCTGGTGGATGCCTCCAATCTGGGTAAAAAAGTTAAAGACGGTAAAAACCAGAAAACCGTGCTTAGTATGGAGGAAGAACAACGCATTATTGATGTGTTTAATACCAAACAGGCAGAAGATGATTTTTCTGTAACAGTCAGTTATGAAGATATTGCCAATAAAAACTACTCACTCAGTGCCGGGCAGTATTTTGAGGTGAAGATTGAATATGTGGATATTACTCCGGAAGAGTTTGCAAAGAAAATGAAAGATTTTACTGATAATCTGGAGGATTTATTCAGTGAATCACATACGCTTGAGAAGGAAATTAAAAAGCAGTTGGCTGGGCTAAAGTATGGAAGCTAAATCCATATCTGAAATTTCTATTCGAGTTTCCAGTGGTCTTACACCTTTGAGAAGTAACCCTGATTTCTGTCGCAATGGTACTGTTTCTTGGTTAAAAACAGAGCAACTTGGTAAAAAGTATATATACAATACAAATGAGTATATAACTGAAACTGCTTTGAATAATACAAGCATAAAAATACTTCCGAAAAACACATTATCTATAGCGATGTATGGAGAAGGGAAAAGAAGAGAAAACATATCAATTATTCATAGGTATGTCTTTAAGGATTTTATCATTTCGTTTCAATGATTTACCTGTAGTAGTTCCGACCTGATCTGACAGTCCTCCCGTTTTGAAGGTGTCTGTCAGATTAAACCTGAGCTAAATTTTTTTCAGCCC
>JBHNNM010001009.1:0-733 GCA_048563625.1 Gammaproteobacteria bacterium
CTGTTTTTGCCCTCCAAGGCTATGACAGTGTATGATACAAAAGCATGATGTGATGCCTCCATTAGGACTTGCAAACCAAGTTCAGTGAAGCTGATTTTCTAGAGAGAAAACAGAGTGGAGTAGACACCCCAGCCTCACTTTTAATCTCGCGACCCAACATGAACTACTTCATCATTATAAATGGTCTGAAGCCGTCAAAACAAACTGCCTGAAGCTGAAGAGGTTACAAAAAATCAAAGATGAGGTAAAATCTGTATGGTTAGCCTGCTCTATAATCATCCCAGTTTCTGTGTGTTGCTAATGGCGTGATATGAGATATGGTATCCCATATTACCCCTAAAACACTTTCCTTGCTGTGCATATATATACTGAATATTTCCGCCAAAGCTGTATAGTAAAAGAAATCGTAACATTTAACAATAAGAATGAAAATAAGAAATGAGATCAAAAGATACAAAATGTCAAAGAAAATAAAGGATAAAATGGGCATTACTTTTTAATAGGACAGAAGAAAATAATGGCTGCTTTCTATTTTCTTTTTTAATGAACAATTCAAATTATGTTCCTGTCTTCAAATGAGTTGGACTTGAGGAAGGTCACAGAATGGTCAGTGAAGTCCTGACGACTCTCTGCAGTGGCCACCATCTTTGTGAAGGGAGCAGATGCCAGGTTCCAGCCACTGACAGCCAACAGGGTCTTCAGGTTGGGGTTGATCTTCTTCAGGTTGTTGAAC
>JBHNNM010001010.1:0-733 GCA_048563625.1 Gammaproteobacteria bacterium
CGATGAAAAGTCTGATGGAAGATGTTAGGAAATTTATGAATAATGTGTCCCCCTTTCCTGGTTCTGAAATTCAACAGAAAAGGTTATAGGGGTGGACACCTTTTAGGATCAGCTATTTAGATTTACAGAATCCCAGAACATCGGCATTCTGAAAGAAGCTGAATCAGGCGTGCCGGTCACTGAATTATGTCGCACTCATGGCATGAGCGATGCTACCTTATATAACTGGCGGGCTAAATACGGCGGCATGGATGTTTCCATGATGAAACGCATGAAAGAGCTGGAAGAAGAAAACCGCCGCTTGAAGAAGATGTATGCAGAAGAGCGCTTAAAGGCAGAGATTATTCAGGAGGCCATGGCAAAAAAGTAGTAAAGCCATCCCATCGCAGGGAGATGGCTAAACAAGTAGTCAAGGACAGAGAAATATCCATCAAATGCTTATGTAGAGCGGTTTAATCGAACGGTACGCCATGAATGGTTAAATCAGTTTTTATTTAATTCTATAGAGCATGCACAGGAAACAGCAACATGCTGGAAATGGAGTTATAATAATGAACGACCCCATACGGCTATCGGTGGAGTACCACCCAGGCAAAAATTGGTTTTAGCCTGTTCATAGGTAGTGATTGGCCGAAAAAGCAGAAAATTAAAACGGAGGGCATCATTAGCAACTGAAATTAGCCTCTAGGCTATGTACTCGTTGACTGCTATTGGCATCTCTCAGCACCCGACA
>JBHNNM010001011.1:0-733 GCA_048563625.1 Gammaproteobacteria bacterium
GTCCCGAGGAGCATCTGCAAAAACTCCTGGTCGTCGCCCACCACCACGTTGGACCGGAAGAGGACAAGTAAAGGAAGGCGTCATGTTTAGTGAGTTGAAGGTTTTGCTCTTTGTTTGTTTTAGGTGTGTGCATGTGTGGATGGGAATGCATGTGTGAGTGAATGTCTTTACGATACCATTCTTGTGCGCAGAGTCTGGACCGTGGAGAAAGATGTCCATGGCCTGACCTGTAATGTCCGCGATAACGACATCACCATGCAGGCACCATATGTCGGAGTATTTGTTGAACACTTTTACAAATGTTTTCTATCAGTACTGTCCTAGGCGACGAAGCCTCCGAAGTGAAGCAGCCTTGAGGAGCATCTGCCAAGCTTCCTGAAAGGAGCTCACCAGCACATTGCACAGGAAGAGGACCCGTAAACGAAGGCGTCATGTTAGGTGAGTTGAGGGGTTTGCTCTTTCTTTGCTTTAGCAGTGTGCATGGGTGAGTGGGAATGTATGTGTGAGCGAATGTTTGTCTTTACGATACCATTCTTGTGCGCAGACTGTGGACCGTGGAGAAAGATGTTTAGGGCCTGACCTCCAATGTCCGCGATAATGACATCATCAGGCTCCACGTGTCCGAGTCACCAGGAGTCAGCCTGGTGAGCTGTTGAAGCTATCCAGGAAAAGGTTATTGTGGAGGCTGTTAGAATGGGTATTGTTGTCGGGAAATGTTGGAGTACGCGTTGGA
>JBHNNM010001012.1:0-731 GCA_048563625.1 Gammaproteobacteria bacterium
GAGACACACACACACACACACACACACACACACACACACACACACACACACACACACACACACACACACACACACACACACACACACACACACACACACACACACTTTCATTCGCAACAGACTGGGGATCATTCTGGAGTCAGCAGAGGAGAGTCCAGTGCGAGGAATCTGGAGGCTGAGAGAATCTGAGATTTGCAGTAGTGAGTGCCATATGAATGTTTTACGTGCTGTGATGGGCCACTTAAGTCACAATAAGAGGTTTCAAGGTTTTATTGAGCTTTTTGCCCCTGGGGGCTAGAAAGCGAAGTTACATTCGCACACGACATTCCTTATGAACCAGTACATGGGTATTACTAATAAATAACTGCCACACTTTGTATATAAGACAATAAGAAGTGCTCAAACACAAATCAAAGTTGTTATGAATATGTAATGCTAAGGCGCAAAAATGAAATGTTTATTTTTTTCGTTGTGTTTCTCTATTGGCTTAATCAAAATAACTCAAAGACACAACTAATAAATTTAGCAAGCTCAACATTCTTAGATTTTGAGGTCATATTCATGAGGCTACAGAATCTGGGCACGTTGGGCTGATGTGTATAATATTTATCAACATACTTGGTACGGTTTCTTTTGACATTTTCATTGGAACAGTTAAGCAAAATCTTTTGGTTTATCTCCTTTTGGTATGCATATTATTACCCCCTCTTTGTGCGTTGTTGATAATTCAC
>JBHNNM010001013.1:0-731 GCA_048563625.1 Gammaproteobacteria bacterium
GAGAGGCCCAGGATATTGGAAATTTAATTCTTCGCTACTGTCAGAAGCAGATTTTGTGGCGGAAGCAAACAATTTCATCGATGCACACCTCAGTGATTATCAAAATGACAATCCGGAAATAACATGGGAAATGCTAAAAGCAAAATTCAAGTTCTTCTGCATAGAATATACACACAACCGGTCCAAAAATTGGGAATATCGAAAGCAGAAACTAGTGCAAGAACTAAAAGAATCAGAGCACAAACTGGCAACAGAACCACAGAATGGAGAACTGCAAAGAAAAACACTTCAGCTAAAACGAGACCTTCAGCTCCAAGAGATAAAACAAGCACAAGGAGCGCAAGTCCGATCCAGAGAGAAATGGATTGAAAACGGAGAGAAAAACACAAAATACTTCCTCAGCTTAGAAAAAAAATCGAAGTGCTACTAATACTATATTCAACTTGCAAACTGGAGACCATTACACGGACCTAGATATCCTAGATAAAATTAAACGTTTTTATGAAAATCTTTATAAACAAACCGAGCCTGCAAATATCAACAGAAAAATGAAAACACATTTCTTATCTGACGAAATATACCCTACCCTTACAGATGACGAAAGAGCAGAATGCGATAAGGAGATTACGGTTACAGAACTCACACATGCACTTAGCCTATTAAATAAAGATTCAGCGCCAGGCAGCGACGGACTACCTCCATCCTTCTACACCCATTTTTGGGAAAAACTA
>JBHNNM010001014.1:0-730 GCA_048563625.1 Gammaproteobacteria bacterium
TATGATTATGAAATTATAAAAAGTAATAGTTTGAAGGATTTTAAGGGGTGGGGGTAGGTGGGATTATTGGGTGCTTACTTTTATCCATTGACTAGCCAATAACCATTCTGGAAAACAGGTCGATAACAACCGCCAGATATAACCAGCCCTCATCGGTTGCAATATAGGTGATATCACCTACATAGTAGCGGTCAGGCTTTGTAACATTAAACTGACGGTCTAACAGGTTATCTGCAATCGGCTTATTATGGGAGGAGTCTGTTGTTACCCTGAATTTCTTCCTGGTTTTACAGTAAAGTCCTGCCTTTTTCATAAGGCGGATAATTCGCCGACGACTCACCTGAAATCCCTGTTCTGACAGCTTCCGTTTGAGGCGACGGCTGCCATAAGTAGCACGACTTTGCTTAAACAAGCTCTTCAGCCTTTCTGTCAGTGTTTCATTTTCTTCTTCCCGGGCAGTTTTAGGGGCTACCAGCCAGTCATAACAGACACTGCGTGATACTGACATAAACCGGCATAATTCTGCTACAAGATAATCTACAGAGTGTTGCTTTATCCAGGCATATTTCACTCGATTTCTCTGGCGATATATGCCGTCGCTTTTTTTAACAGGTCACGCTCCCGGGTTACCCTGGCCAGTTCTTTTTTCAGACGCTTTACTTCATCGTAAATATGCTCATCTGTTCGTGTTTTGTTCTGTTTTTCTTTGCCTGGACGGGTATATTTGCTT
>JBHNNM010001015.1:0-730 GCA_048563625.1 Gammaproteobacteria bacterium
AGATAAACACCAGAGAAGGATATACTTGTTTTGAATATGTCTATGCTTGGTCTAGGCAAACTAAAGTGATAGTTCCTAGAATTGGAATAGCGTGAGGGAGTGTGTGTGTGTACAGGTTAGATATGTACTCTGGGGCCTCATTGCTAAGGAGCCTGTACATGAACAAACCTTTGTTATATTCAAGTTGTTTTTGTAGGCTCATTATTCTCATCTCCTTTAATTTCTGGTCAGTAGTTAGAGTTGTATCTGGAAGGATTAACTTTACAGCTCTTCTGTGCAGAGAATTTAATCTCTTTTTGAGAACATCACTACATCCGTCCCACACGACTGACGCATAATCAATGTGAGGTTTAATGTGGGCATTGAAGAACAGTTTTCTTGTGTCGATGTCTACGATGTACCTTAATTTCGACAGAAGGAAGACTCGTCTTGAAACTGTTTTACACACATTATTAATATGTGAGTCCCAGCGAAGTTTATTGTCTATGGTTATACCTAGAAGACGGTGTTCTGACACTTGATCAATTTTCGCCCCGTTTAGAACGAGATCGAGTGGTAAGGGTGACAACTGGTGTTTCTGTCTGGTAGCGATTGTCATAGACTTGGTCTTGATCGGATTGATGACCATATGATTATTATCACACCAATTGGATACCTGATCTAAGCTGTCTTGCATATTGCTTCTGATTTGCATAATATCTTTTCCAGATGTGTGCAGTGTTGTGTCATC
>JBHNNM010001016.1:0-729 GCA_048563625.1 Gammaproteobacteria bacterium
AGTCTGAACATACAACAGAAAGGTATTTACAGTCTGAACATACAAGAAAACGGCGTAGAGTGGTCAAAGGACAAGACACAGGCAGCGGAGTCAATAAAGTGCAGACCACAGCAGGCGTATGTTCAGTATATATATGCACAGCAAGGAAAGTGTTTTAGGGGTAATATGTGATACCATATCTCAGATCACGCCATTAGCAACACACAGAAACTGGGAAGATTATAGAGCAGGCTAACCATACAGATTTTACCTCATCTTTGATTTTTTGTAGCCTCTTCAGCTTCAGGCAGTTTGTTTTGAAGGCTTCAGACCATTTATAATGATGAACTAGTTCATGTTGGGTCACAAGATTAAAAGTGAGGCCAGGGTATCTACTCCACTCTGTTTTCTCTCTAGAAAATCAGCTTCACTGAACTTGGTTTGTAAGTCCCAATGGAGGCATCACATCATGCTTTTGTATCATACAATGTAATATCCTCGGAGGGCAAAAAAAGCAGAACCAGTTTTTGGTCCGCCCTCTGTAGTGTCACAATATTCTAGCTCTTCCTGCATTGATGGCCTAGTTCAATAGACTGTGGAAAACACACAGGCACTGCAGATTTAATAGTCCATAAATGCATGATAAGCCACATGGCTCCTCTGTAAAGTTTTTAATAGTTGAATCCAAATGAAATAAACATAAGATTGTGGTAGACTAATACTAATGCTGTGACATTTTCTAATTATTAG
>JBHNNM010001017.1:0-729 GCA_048563625.1 Gammaproteobacteria bacterium
ACACACACACACACACACACACACACACACACACACACACACACACACACACACACACACACACACACACACATCATAGAGTCATATGCAACAGTATGACTGGATATATTTCAGTTAATGCTGTCTCCCACCACACCCTCACTCTCTCTCTCTCTCTTTCAAATGTCTTTGTATCACTGAAGTGTGGAATTTTACAATCATCAACTTTTAGTTTTACACCTGCCAGATCAGTGATGATCAGAGATCTATATGTGCCATCATCATTTGCAAACTTGCAAACTTGTGTGTTTGAAATAGTTAATACATTGTACACTTTCCCCCACCTTTTTGACTAGGCGTAAAACATCAGTTTACTTACTTACTCCCCTACTCTTTCCAGTTTCCCCTCTCTAAATAACCTAACTTGTGTGTTTGAAGTAGTTAATACGTTGTACACTTTCCCCCACCTTTTGACTAGGCATAAAACACCAATTTACTTACTTACTCCCCTACTCTTTCCAGTTTCCCCTCTCTAAATAACCTAACTTGTGTGTCTGAAGTAGTTAATACATCGTACACTTTCCCCCACTCTTTTGACTGGGCTTAAAACACCAATTTATTTACTTACTCACCTGCTCTTTCCACTTTCCCCTGTCTCTGAATAACCTCTCTTTTGTTTTTATTTTCCAGTTTCAGTTCTCATTTTATTAAGCACTGCAAGTGTACCCTCATCCCCTCCCCCCTGCCACA
>JBHNNM010001018.1:0-729 GCA_048563625.1 Gammaproteobacteria bacterium
AAGGATAAAATGGGCATTACTTTTTAATAGGACAGAAGAAAATAATGGCTGCTTTCTATTTTCTTTTTTAATGAACAATTCAAATTATGTTCCTGGCTTCAAATGAGTTGGACTTGAGGAAGGTCACAGAATGGTCAGCGAAGTCCTGATGACTCTCTGCAGTGGCCACCATCTTGGTGAAGGGAGCAGATGCCAGGTTCCAGCCACTGACAGCCAACAGGGTCTTCAGGTTGGGGTTGATCTTCTTCAGGTTGTTGAACTGCTCGTACCTGGGAAACAGCATTTTCAAATGTTGATTACCAGTAAACTAGACCATAAATTGATAGAAAGAAGAAGAGAAGAAGAAAAACTGTTGTGAGGGTGTTCTTTATTCCATCCCCAGTGACAGGACACATAATGCGTCCTCTGCTCAATTGGTTATGTGAACAACATTCATACCTTTCATCTACTTGTCTTTGAAGCTTGTTATCCCTTTTGTGCCATTTAAAATGGACTAGGGAGAGGAGGTGTCCGGTAGCTGTTGCAATCTGCACAAAACAACACATTTTCTCATTTGTTCAACAACAGCCATGCCTAGTAGTAGTACCTCTGTTAATATTGCTATTTTACAAGTTTTACCCAAAAAGCAAAACAAAAATCACTTCTGTTCTCTCTCTCTCTCTCTCTCTCTCTCTCTCTCTCTCTCTCTCTCTCTCTCTCTCTCTCTCTCTCTCTCTCTCTCTCTCATAA
>JBHNNM010001019.1:0-729 GCA_048563625.1 Gammaproteobacteria bacterium
GGATGAAATATATGAGTATATACCGAATCTGCATGGGAATCACACATTGTGCTACTTTATGAATGACTGCAGAATTATTTTAAAACAAAAGAACCCGTCGGAAGGGAGTGATGTAAGATCCTCCAAAAAGCGAGAACAGCAAATCCGTCAGCAACCACAATGCTAGCTGTTGCCCAGTGACAGATGTCTTGTTTGTGAAAAGACTTGAATACAAGAAAACAACATGTTGAAAACATTAGTCAAATGTGTGTCAAAAACAGCTGAGGAGAAGCTCATTACCATGCCACCTGTCGGAGAGATTACACTCGAGAGGATGACAGACACCAGGAAACCGTCAAAGACACTAAAACCATTGAAGAGCAAGCTTCCAACAAGACCATATAAACATTATTTTCAGTATATCGTTCAGTATGTTATGGGCAGAATCGTTTGGAGACAAAGAGATTACCACGTTAAGGAAGAATTATGTAACTGGAACATTCAATGCATCTTCTCTGTAGAGGTAAATAAGTGATAGATGTCAACAAAATGTGTCAACACACCTCATCTTTGTTGAACAGTCACAATGCAACCATGCAGAGATGCATTGATAATGCACATCGAAAGGGCCAGCTTTCAAGCACTCTTGATATTCCGCAGTTAAGGCAACTAAAACCATTCCTCGAGCAGACGGCCATGGCTTGCATACTGTGAATGGAAAAGTGGGAGGTATACTGGACAGACTGTTTT
>JBHNNM010001020.1:0-728 GCA_048563625.1 Gammaproteobacteria bacterium
ACACAAACACCACATCCACCACCACCACCACCAACAAACAACAACAAAACACCCCACCAATGATGTACATAGTGAAATGACAAGGGTGAACTTTAGTTTATTTAGTCAAGTATGTTTTAGTAAGCCTGGATGAAGCAAACGCCCCACCGAGTAATGTTGCAGTGATCTCAGTAGGCAGTTAAAGGGGAAACGGTGCCAAAAGGCCGCAGAATAGGTCCTCTCAAAAGGAATGGATCATCTTAAACAGACACACAGTTGGTTTTCACTCGATTTCTGGTCCTGTTTGTGAAATGTCGATGTTTGAAAGTTGCAAAAACTGACATGACCGTGAGTGCCGACATTTTAAGTGACGTCACGAACGAGGCGGCAATGTGTCACAGTTATAATAATAATAATAATGTACATTTATCATAGGGGGCGGGGATAGCTCAGTGGTTAGAGCACCGGACTCGTGATTGAAAGGTCGCGGGTTCGAATCCCTGCTGGAACGGCGGGAGAATTTTCTTCTCCGGGGTCGACTTTCTGTGCTGACTCTTATTTCGGTATCCGTTCCACCCCCGTGTTACCACAGTAGCACGTAAAAAATCCCGGTCATTCTGCCAAAAGAGCAGGTGGCAGGTTACAGCTAAACACGCATACACCTTACGTATGTGGATTTTATTGAACCGTGCTTCGGCATTGGTCACAACTTGTCCCTAATATGTCAAATGACATCTGAGGACATTAAG
>JBHNNM010001021.1:0-725 GCA_048563625.1 Gammaproteobacteria bacterium
ATCTTAAAGTGCTTATTAAAGATGATCAGGTTGAAGCCTATCTGAATAATAAACGCTATATTGCCTTTAAATTCAATAAAAAAATTGACGGTAAAATTGGCTTATGGTCAAAGGCAGACTCTTATGTCCTGTTTGATAATTTTACTGTAGAAACAAAGTAATTGAGTCACTATTCAGCCTGACTTAAACTTTACTACAGGCTGAATGGTTACGGTATTTTAAAACATTAATATTCAATATCAATACTCTGGGCCGCAGCATTGGCTTTATCCCGAGCCTGTTCTATGGTCTCTCCTAAAGCCAGAGCAACACCCATGCGTCGTTGGGTTTTAACTTTGGGTTTACCGAATAATCGCAGTTGAGTATCCTGATCAGCCAGAGCCCTGTCTACATTTTTAAAGATCACCTGAGACGACTCTCCATCCACCAGAATAACCGAGGAAGCGGCCGGCCCGTACTGGCGTATGGTTGGAATCGGCAGACCTAAAAGCACGGGCATGTAAGGCAAATTCAGACAGATCCTGGGATATCAGAGTCACCAGACCGGTGTCATGGGGACGGGGCGAAACTTCACTGAAAATAACCTCATTGCCTTTAATAAACAACTGTACTGGTCAAGTCCAACCGGACACTTTTTTTAGAGAATTTTCATAGTTAATTGGTGACTGATCACCATTTGCTGAATGTAGTCTTTCCAGGTTGTAATATCTCATGTAAGCTGCAAC
>JBHNNM010001022.1:0-723 GCA_048563625.1 Gammaproteobacteria bacterium
TTTTTGGGGGAGCTGAAACTCTAAACTTTAGTTAAAAAATAATAAAGCGGCGACTTTACGGTATTCTGAGGTAAGAATATTAAATGTTCTGCAGGCGGCACCATTATCCATAAAGTCTATGGCCATGTTATTCTGTTTAATGGTTTTTAATAAGTCTATATCCGGGAAGCGGGTGGTTGAGCCGGTGCCAATTAGAAAAATATCAGCATCAAACTGCTGCAGGATTTCAATACACTGGCGATTAAAGTGTTCAAACTGCTGGGGAAAATTCTCCTGCGATAACTGATTCTTAAATACCAGGCAGGTGCTGTCAATAGTAACAAAGTCATCTTCTGTTGAATCACTGGTATGAATATTCCGGTTGGGCTTAATTAGACGGGCGGAATCCTTATCATAGGAATGAAAAGAATAAGCATCGGAAATGGTTTCAATCTGCAGCATAATTTTATCACTTTAAAACATTTTAATGGGCGCTATCTTTTGTGCTGTTTGGGGCACTATTTTGGGTAAATTATAACTCAAAGTCACCTGTTTTAATGGGATTTGTCAGAAACAGCCTTAAATATGCAAAAAAGCGGATTTATTGATTGACAGGGGAGGGCTGGATTAGGGGCTGTTGATCTTTTGTGTACAAAATTTAACCATTCCACATAGGAAGCCACACCATACAACAGCCTAACGCTAATGTACTGGCATAGTTTCTTTCCAGCTTATCATAGCGAG
>JBHNNM010001023.1:0-723 GCA_048563625.1 Gammaproteobacteria bacterium
GGGGGGGCACTGGCTTTTTTTGTTTTGTTTTTTGTTTTGTTTGTTTGTTTGTTGTTGCACAGCATTGGTTTCATGCTATTCATAGCCAAAGTCCGAGCCGAACCTTGGGCCAGGACACCCGAGACTTAGGCTAGCGATTTCGCGCGGGACTATACTGCCTGTTTTTATTGTCGACAGGTTAGCGCTTTCACGACTAGTGACCTCTTCGAGATCGCTTGGATGTTGCAGAAGTAAAACATGACGAATCACATCCAGAATCTGGGCCTGCCATGCATGCTTACCGATCATTAAACGTGGGAAGTACGTCGCAAGGAAATGAACAAAGCTTTTCAGTGCGCATGCCCTGATGGGATAGCCCCGTCTAAAATTAGCACGTAGTGAAACGGGAGCTGACGTTTTAATTTTGCTCTCAGCGCAAAGTCAGCCACTTTTGTCTCGGCATCTGTCAGGAGGGTACGTTAGTGTAGGTAGTCGAAGTCGCTTCGACAGGCCACACCGGCTCTCAACCAAAGAGCGGGCAAGGGTCTAATTACGATGACGTGACGTCACCTCGCGTGAACAGCCCATCTGTCACAGCAAAGTCCACTTCATGGGAAAGTGTCAAGTGGGCTGGCAGCCAACTAAGGGCCTGTGGAACTCTTTAAAGTGATGACCAGGGTCCCCTCAGCTTTTCAGGACGCGATTGGTGCTGGAGCCTTAACGGGACAGGGTATCAACATGTGT
>JBHNNM010001024.1:0-722 GCA_048563625.1 Gammaproteobacteria bacterium
TTCCACTCCCTGAAAACTGAATGGGTGCATCATCAGAAATTCAGAACCAGGGATGAAGCTAAACAGGTGATATTTGAATATATTGAAGTCTTTTATAACAGGGAAAGACTACATTCTGCCAGTGATTATTTATCGCCAAAAGATTACGAAGAACTACAGAAAATGGCTTAAAAAACTGTCCGGAAAAGTGTTGACAGATCACAGTTCACCATGAACAAACTCACCTGGGAACAATCTTTGTAATTCATTAAATAAGTTAGCAGAATCTGTTTCAATCAGATCCTGAGAACTCATGTCAATTTCAAGTGACAGATTAATGGTTCGTTGCAAATCATGCTTGTGAACAAAGTGTTTAAAGCCACCCAGATCAATTGAACCATGCCCTAATGAGGTATTATCTGCATTAATTGTGTGCAGATTTAAAATATCATGTAAATAGTTCAGTGCATGAAGAACCGTGCTTTTACCTGCACTATTTTGCCCGAAAAATAAAGTGATCGGTTTAAAATCAAAAGAAACTTTTTGGCCAATACCTTTAAAATTTTCAATCGTTAATTTCTTTAATATACTCATTTTTTAATAGACTCAATACTTAACTCTGATATTTAGTGCTTGGCCGGTAATATTTATTACCATAAAATACAATTAGTTATGGTAAAATAAAACCTTGAAGATTTGATTGGCTAATTTTAACATCCTTTGAATGTGTTTTATAAGTGATT
>JBHNNM010001025.1:0-722 GCA_048563625.1 Gammaproteobacteria bacterium
AGTTTAGTAAGGAGACCGTTAACATTCCAATGCAAAAATGACAAATGTTTAAAACGGAAGGTCTTGTCAGTCAATTCAGCACTATCACTACATACCTGTCTTTCAGTCCCGGGGTCACCTTCATTCTTACTTGCATCAGTTTCTACACAAACATCAGTTTCACGACAACCATCTGTCTGTACATCAGTATCATCACCAATCGACCTACACTCTGAACTGCTGCGGGACGGTATGGTATGTACTGAAGTAGAGAAATCACAGGGCCGGCCGACATCCTATGCACGACTAAATTCTTTCAGCTCGTTGTCTTTGTCTAAAATAAATTTCTTCCCGTCTATCAATAAATGGTCATATACCATTGTTGCCCGTTTTCCTTGGTTTCTGGCTGTCTTGAGGTGCGGGGTCAGCGCCTTCCTTATCTCCCTTACCCTCGGAGAGAAATCTTCAGCGATAAAGATGTTGCTTCCCTTCAGTTTGCTTCTTTCTTTCATGATCTTTTCCTTGTGTTTGTAGAAACAACACCGTGCCACTACAGGAGAGTTAGGTTTACCACTCAGTCTATGGACTCGATCAAACTCAATATCATCAGCCAACTCCAATTTGTCTGTTATGAGATCGCGCACAATGCCTTCACAGTCCTGCGACGTCTCGTTCACTGCTCTAGGAATTCCATAGAAAATGAGATTATTCCTCTTGGACCGGCACTCTAGATCGTCAGTCTT
>JBHNNM010001026.1:0-721 GCA_048563625.1 Gammaproteobacteria bacterium
TTTGTTGTCCTTTTACAGACCAGCAATTGCCGATGCGTGGATTTAAATCAATATCAGCTTCATCCACATAAAAGACAGGATGCTCAGCATTGGCTGTTTGTAAGGCATGCTCTATCTTCTTTATTTTGCGAGCTTTTTCCTTATCCTGAATGCACAGTGTCGGGCTGGCGCGTTTCCATTTTATACCCAGTTTAGGTAATAACCTCCGGACAGTCGAAGAATGAATACAGGTCTGAAATTCCTCATTGACCTGTCGGGTTAATAATTCTGAAGTCCATCTTGAGTTAAACCATCCAAATTCTTTTGGTTGTTTCTGAACCAACTCCAGCAATCGGGTACAAATGGCTTCATTGATACTATAGGGTGTTCTGCCCCGGTTTTCCGGAACCAGGGCTGATTCACCAAATTGTTCAAAGCGTTGTACCCATTGTCTGATGCTTGTCCGGCTGGCACTCAGTAATTGGGAAACCTGTTTTCTGCTGTAACCCTCATTCAGGAGTAAAATGGCTGTAGCCCGTCTTCTGTAGTTACCATCTTTGTTAAATTGTACGACTCTTTTTAACCGTCGGCGTACAGGACGGCTCAGTTCCGTTATAATATTATTGGCTCTTCTCCGCTCTGATGAGTGAAGAAAGATGCTAATACTCACAAAACCTGTTGAAATATAAAGCTTCTGACAGTTTTATAAGCAATAGGTAATATGAGTATCAACATCTCACCC
>JBHNNM010001027.1:0-720 GCA_048563625.1 Gammaproteobacteria bacterium
TGTTTTGTTCAGCATTTCATAGGGCTCCTTTAATTCTGAATGCTTCCTGGGGGGCCTGGCTTTTAGCTAGGCCTTCTTCTATCAGAACTCTTCTTCTTAGTGGTTTTGTTGTTCTTTTAAGCATTTTGTAGGGCTCTGTTCTTCTCAGAGTGGTTTTTGTAGGGCTTGTTCCAATTTGACTGGTTCATTTTAGGGCTTTTTCTTTGGCCTTCTTCAGCCCAGGTATTGTTGTTACTTAGTGGTTTTGCTCTGTTTAGCATTTCATAGGGCTCTTTTCATTCTGAATGCTTCCTTTTTGGTCTTTTTGATACACTTCTTCTGCCCACATCCCAGCTCTTCTTCTTGTGGTTTTTGTCTTTTTGGTGTTTCCTAGGCCTCCTCTCTTCTTAGTGTGCTGTTTGGGGTGTATTCCACATGTCACATGGTAAACAGGCTCAAGATTCCCCAGGGTTTCTCCACACTGTTGTTTCACCAGTGGAGTGAAGTTCCCTCAAGGGGAGAATTCTGTGGTGATTCACCATACGAAAAACTACCTGCTTTACAAAGATGCCACTTGTCACAATCTCTGGCCATGTGATTTCACTGATGTTACTGCTTTCTCTTTTCTGTTCTTTTTAGCATTGCATTATTGCTTCTTTCTCTGCATGTTCTACCTTTTATGGGTTTTTTCTTTGAAGTTTTTTTTCATGGTTGTGATATTCTTTTTCAAGGGCACCTTTC
>JBHNNM010001028.1:0-717 GCA_048563625.1 Gammaproteobacteria bacterium
CCTGACCACCTATCCTGACATCCGAAAACCGTTAAATCCATGTCAATTTGACATTGAATTGTCCCATATTCTGCTCTTTTTGCCTATAGAAACAAGACTTTTCCTTAAACAAATATTACTATATAAGTGAATAAAGATTATCTTATGGTAACTATACAGCATAAATTAGTATGACATAGAGTAAATGGCTGAAGGTGCTGTGTTTACGGGGTTTTGAAAACATGGATGTTTTCACAAAGCGATACATGGACGTACTTGAGCGCCCCCGGAAATACAGTGCCTCCAGTCATTTACGGTTCGATACACTGAATAGATACATCATATAAAGGTACATTCTGTGCACAAGTCCATATTTCTGTTTTTACTGTGCTGGTTGTCAGGCATTATAAGCATTCAGGCTGAAGAACCTTCTTATACCATTACTGACAATGCTATTAATAAACCTCTGAATCATTTAACAGGTGATCCTGCAAGAGGTCGTCTGCTGGCAAAGAACAGGAATAAGGGTAACTATATTTCCTGTCATCAACTGCCGATACCCGAAGAGGAGTTTCATGGCACTATCGGCCCTGCCCTGTATGATATAGGTAATAAGGTTAATGCGGCAGAACTGCGTTTGCGAATTGTGGATATGCAGCGTTTAAACCCATTTACTATTATGCCCAGCTATTACCTCAGTACCCGGCATATCAACCGTATTGCACCTCAATATGATGG
>JBHNNM010001029.1:0-716 GCA_048563625.1 Gammaproteobacteria bacterium
CTCTTAACCCGTCAAAAACGAAGTACATGATACTAACGACGCGTCAGAAGCGACTACTACTTTACTTACCATCTGCGCGCCTTTCCGTTGGTAATAAACAAATAACTGAGGTCAGCGATCAGAACAAGTATTAGGTCTTACAACAGACAATAATCTGACCTGGGGCCCCCACATTCATGACCTGTGCAAAACTACGGCAAAAAACAAAACAAAACAAAAACACACCTACCAATCAGCAAAAAATAAGCATTTTCTTAACTTTCATGCCAGAAAAACGTTTTCCAAGCACACACTCAGTCAGGTATAGATTATGTTTCAATTTTTGGCCGGGACTCAGCAAGTTACTCTTTGCAAAAAAACAACTTAGTCACTACACAGGCGAGCAATCAAAATAGTTCTTCTAAAACGAACTTGCCTTACCAGTAAAGACTACCGCAAAACTGTTCAAATTCTCTCACTATCTTCTAGATTAATGAGTAACAAAGCGCGTTTTGTGAACAAAATTGTATCGGGTAGGGCACCAATTTATCTATCAACAAAAGTATTGATCAAGTTAATCAAAGTTCGAGGAATTCACCAAGAAAGCTAAATGTGCCAATACCAAGGATAGAGTTATTCAAGTCCATCTTGATTTATTCTGGTCCTGCTCCGTTCTGGAACTTGTTACCCAGCGAACTGAGGCTTCCAGTCAGCCCTTCAGTGTTTAAAAAGCGTCT
>JBHNNM010001030.1:0-716 GCA_048563625.1 Gammaproteobacteria bacterium
GTTTCAGTCAATTCATGTAAACATTACTAGTACTGCTCATCACTTTTCTTTTTTTCTCTTTTTTTTCTTCCTTTTTTTCTTCTTCACATAAGCAAAACTTGTCAAACTAAAAAAAAAAAAACCTTGTCAAACTCAAAACAAATGCTTACATACATGTAATGTGTACAAATACTCTGAAAAAATACATTTTCTACATGCTTTTAACAGTTTCCAACCTGAGTGATTATTGAATGTCATGTGAAACATGCGTTACATGTCACGCGAAACATGCGTTACAATTCAAAGAACATCCGAAGTTGAGGAAGTGTTCCAATATTACTTTGGAATATGTCCACAGCATCAAAAACTAACAAGAATAAATACTTGTTCATGATCCATGGTGTTTGTTTGATCTTGAAGGAAAAACTTTTCTTTCCATGTCACGCATGTTTCAGTGTCACAGTTTTGCGGGTAGGCTGTTCTACTCTCAAGTGGATGAACCCTCTTAAAAATTGCACTTAGTTACTCCTAATGATTGTTATTCAAAACCTTTCTATGAAATAATAAGGTTCTTGTTCTAAATATTACATAATGATACTTTTATGTCACACCGAAACATGCGTTATGCTCTCCACTTGGACATGTTCGAAGCCACCCTAACTTGCAGTCGGGGTCCTAACTGCTTTTCTTTTAATTGTGCCTTAAAATAGGATGTATGTGGAACACAACAAGCCTAA
>JBHNNM010001031.1:0-716 GCA_048563625.1 Gammaproteobacteria bacterium
GCAACCTGAGAGCCATGAACTCCACTGACTTCCAGGCTGACATCAAGAGCTTCGCGGAGACAGCAGGCGACCAGTGTGCCGACCCGGGGCTTCTCGACGTTTACGACACCGGCCTTCGTCAGGTGCTGGACCGCCACGCTCCACTGACCACCAGACGCGTCAGCGACCGTCCCTCAGCCCCCTGGATGACAGACGGTATCAAGGCCGCTAAGCGCGAGCTGAGACGAGCAGAACGCCAGTGGAGGGACACACGCCTGACCGTGCACAGAGAGATCTACACCAAGCAACGAGGCGTCGTGAAGACTTTGGTGAGAGCAGCGAGGAAACTTCACTTCAGTGCCAGGATTGAGAACTGTTCAAACACCAAGCAGCTCTTTTCAGTGTCCAGTGGGCTTCTTGGCAAGTCAAAGACCACACCACTCCCGTCTGACATACCACGTTCTGCACTCCAGGACAGATTTTGCATGTTTTTCTCTCAAAAAATCCAGAACATCCGACAAGACCTTGACGCTCACCCTTCTGAACCAGCAACATTCTCTCCCTATGATGGTCCTAAACTCTGTCTTTTCCAGCCTGTCACAGAAGAGGAGATTCGTAAACTCATTGTTGAATCGCCTACCAAAACCTGCATGTTAGACCCCATCCCTACTTCTCTCACTAAAGAATGCCTTTCCGATCTGCTGCCTCTTATCACAAGAATAGTAAACAGCTCTCTC
>JBHNNM010001032.1:0-715 GCA_048563625.1 Gammaproteobacteria bacterium
GTTAACCAGATGGTGGCCAGAACCTTAGTGCAAAAAGCAGGCTGTGAAGTGGATATAGCAGAGAACGGCCAACAGGCTGTACAGGCCTGGCAGGAAAATACCTATGATGCAATCTTTATGGGCTGCCAGATGCCGGTAATGGATGGTTATGAGGCCACTGAAACCATACGTGAGCTTGAGCAGGAACAAAATCATATTCCCATTGTGGCCTTAACGGCCAATGCAATGGATGGTGAAGCAGAGATCTGTTTTAATGCAGGAATGGATCGTTTTCTGGTTAAGCCTATTAATATTGCCCATTTAAAAGAAATACTGGAAGAAATTGCAGAGCATAAAATCTAAATATAGTTATTTGGAGGGTGTAAAAATAACTGTGTAAACGCTCATTGCGGTGGTTTAAGTGTAGTAGTTCCGACCTGATCTGACAGTCGGCTTGACTTAGTGAGAGTTTCCCGTTTTGATTAAAGGTGTGAATCTTTATAACAAAACAAAAGGAGACTCTCATGTTTTATACTAACAATCCTATCATCAAACATAAAGCCGGTTTATTAAATTTAGCCGAAGAATTAGGAAATGTATCTAAAGCCTGTCAGGTTATGGGCGTATCAAGAGATACTTTTTACCGATATCAGGAAGTGGTGGATGAAGGCGGCCTGGAAGCACTGATCTCAAAAAGCCGAAGAACGCCTAATTTAAACAATCGTGTTGATCCGGA
>JBHNNM010001033.1:0-715 GCA_048563625.1 Gammaproteobacteria bacterium
TTCACTTTTCTTTAGTGACACACATTACTATTCATAAACATTCTATCATGTAATGTTTCGCAAATGTATGAAAATTCAGTTCTTTCAAACTTATCTGTCTCTGTAGTGTAAAACACAATCACTTTGATCAAATACGCAATTGTTAATTTACAGGAAAATAATACTGATCAAACAGCACTTCACTGTCCTACTTCAGTTCTTCATCACAATCACTAGACAACTGGTCACACGTGCATGATTATGGTAGACCTTATGCGTCATCATCACGAAACCTAGCTGGAATTTTGACAACTCTGCCTGATCTGGTTTTCACCACATTTTCTTTTCTGACCATTTGGCTGTTGTCATCTGATTGTGATGGAGTCTGACCACTTGTTTGATTAGCCACACATTCTGTTTCACTCTGTGATGGAACAGTCACTGGCAAATCACTGTCTCTTGAGGCAACCACTGCGGGCCTCAGCATCCTCCTGTTTCTTCTGTACTGTTTACGCTCATCTCTGACTACATAGGATCTGGGAGTCGAGTGAGGAGTCACTACTTCAGCTCTCTTCCAGGTGTCCCCGAACTTCATCATGACTGGATCACCGGCTCGAAATGTCGACAGGTTTCCGCTTGCCTTCTTGTCAAAGTAGAATTTCTGCTTCTGCTGACGAGAGACCATTTCAGCGTGACGCTCCTTGGAATTGCCATGTCCTGGTTGTAGGAGTTTGGA
>JBHNNM010001034.1:0-714 GCA_048563625.1 Gammaproteobacteria bacterium
TTATGTTATTACGGGTCTAGCTAAAGATATTCCAGGGATACGTTGCAAAGCCTGTAATAGCATTACTCCTATCAAAAGTAATTCCGGAATATTTGAGGAAAAAGAACGGTTTTCTGCCTATCTTAAGGCCAAGGAATTATCCTGTCCCAATCCTTCATGTGAAAATCATTCAAATTATGTGTCTGAGTCACCAGGCTCTTACTATAAAAAAGGTTACACCTCTGGAAATCAAAGATACCAATGTAAATTATGTAAAAAAACTTTTTCATCTGGCAATAAAAGACGAAAGCAAAATATCCCAGAAATCAATAAAACATTCTACAAACTGTTGATGAATAGAGTTCCTGTTAACCGATGTTGTGAGATATTAGGTATTAACCCCCAAGTGTACTATCACAGAGTAGTTTGGCTCTATGAGCAGGTGCTGGGGTTTATACAAAATCGTGAAATCAAGCTTATCAATAATTTTAAAAAAGATCGACTCTATTTAAGTACTGATATCCAGACCCATGTGTGCAATTGGACTCAGCGTGAGGACAAAAGAAATACCGAGCTTTCTGCACTAGGAACCGCAGATAATATCTCTGGCTATGTTTTTTGTTGGCATTTTAATTTTGATCAACATGCCTCATCTGATGTGATAGAAAATGAAACAGTTCTCATTGACGATTATAATAAACCCAGTCCGCATAGAAAGCATGCCCGATTGTGGCT
>JBHNNM010001035.1:0-713 GCA_048563625.1 Gammaproteobacteria bacterium
CCAGCTGAGGGTAGTTTAATCCTCATGTCTTCTTATTCTTCACATTAGGACCTACAGTCTCCATCCACTAAGCAGTCTGCCTGAGTTGGAGATTATGCTGCACTTTGCTCTCTCTTTTTTTTTTCTCTTTTTTTTGGGGGGAGGGGATGAGGGTACACTTGCAGTGCTTAATAAAATGAGAAATGAAACTGGAAAAAACAAACAAAAGAGAGGTTATTCAGAGACAGGGGAAAGTGGAAAGAGCAGGGGAGTAAGTAAATAAATTGGTGTTTTAAGCCCAGTCAAAAGAGTGGGGGAAAGTGTACGATGTATTAACTACTTCAGACACACAAGTTAGGTTATTTAGAGAGGGGAAACTGGAAAGAGTAGGGGAGTAAGTAAGTAAATTGGTGTTTTATGCCTAGTCAAAAGGTGGGGGAAAGTGTACAATGTATTAACTACTTCAAACACACAAGTTAGGTTATTTAGAGAGGGGAAACTGGAAAGAGTAGGGGAGTAAGTAAGTAAATTGATGTTTTACGCCTAGTCAAAAAGGTGGGGGAAAGTGTACAATGTATTAACTATTTCAAACACACAAGTTTGCAAGTTTGCAAATGATGATGGCACATATAGATCTCTGATCATCACTGGTCTGGCAGGTGTAAAACTAAAAGTTGATGATTGTAAAATTCCCTCTTCAGTGATACAAAGACATTTGAGAGAGAGAGAGAGAG
>JBHNNM010001036.1:0-712 GCA_048563625.1 Gammaproteobacteria bacterium
TTGCCCTGTTAATGGAGCAATTGCTTTCCTGCGTTTATCCCTTTTGCAAAGAATATGTATCGTCTTATGGTGCTTATTTAGTGTTATTTCATTGACTCTCTGGCCACCCAGTCCCAAAATAGTGGGTGAGATGTTGATACTCATATTACCTATTGCTTATAAAGCTGTCAGAAGCTTTATATTTCAACAGGTTTTGTGAGTATTAGCATCTTTCTTCACTCATCAGAGCGGAGAAGAGCCAAAAAGGCTTCAAATGAGAAGTACCACATTATCAAAAAAACTAAAAGTCGTATTGAGTGAAAAGAGACTTAATAAACTGGGCAAAAACATTGGTTTTTCCCAACGATTAAGACAGATAGCCCCTTTTCAGCTTGTAGTGAGAATGATTACAGCTATGGGTGATAAAGAGACAAGGCATTTTTCGGAAATTCATCGTTACTTTAACCAGTTAACGAATAAAAATGTCCGTTATAAGCCCTTTCATAATCAATTATCCAAGCCTGAATTTGCGCAATTGATGAGAGATGTTGCAGATAAAGTTTTTAATCACTGGGTAAATACAAAACTGAAATGTAATCATCCGGTTCTGGCCAATTTTGATAAATTACTGATCCAGGATGGCAGTTCATTTGCTATCCATAAGGCACTGAAAAAGGATTATCCTGGGCGATTTACAGCAATTAGTCCAGCAGCCGTGGAATTGCATGTTACC
>JBHNNM010001037.1:0-712 GCA_048563625.1 Gammaproteobacteria bacterium
CTGTAATCAGCAGTATCTGTTTTGCCGATTTGTATCGACTTTTGGGGGCTTTTGACTTATGAAATGGTCGGTTGTTGTTTTGTTTATTTGTGTGTGTGTGAGGAGGGGGGGTAGGCACGTGCATGCCGCCGTGCGTGCGTGTGTACATTGTTATTGTTAAGCATTTTCCTTGTATTTGAGCAGTTTTTATTTCCGTGTTTCACTGAGTTGTTGTTTTATTGTTAAATGTATTGAATGTTTTATATAAATGATGAGCCAGAAGGCAAATTTCTCTACACAGAGACAATAAAGTTGTATTGCGTTGTACTTTACTTTCATCTGCATACCATCTTAACTCTAAACTAAGATCCTGGTTCCAGAAGCCCTTTTGTCCCTACAACAAGAGTGTCTGGCACTAAACAAAACCAGGTCTGGCCCTGCCGGCCGGTCAACTGATACGCCGGTTGACCTGGCCAAGCGCCTGTCAAACATGGGCGAACTGTTTTGGGAAGTTCTAAACATGTACATCTGGATGCATGCGCTGCCTTTCCAGTGAGATCGTCTCTCAGTTTTTATTCAAGTTCCAGAAATTGTTTGGTCGGAACTCGCGTAGAGCCTGTAGTCTATGTACACAACCGCCATTTGCAGTTGCGAGGTAACGCAGCTATCCTCATTAAGCCTTTTTCTTTTTTTACAAGCTTTAAGTCCGAACTCAAACAAAATATATATATAT
>JBHNNM010001038.1:0-712 GCA_048563625.1 Gammaproteobacteria bacterium
GTGTGTGTGTGTGTGTGTGTGTGTGTGTGTGTGTGTGTGTGTGTGTGTGTGTCTGTGTGTCTGTGTGTCTGTGTGTGTCTGTGTCTGTGTGTGAGTGAATGCAGCATTGCCTACAGTGATTTATGATCTGATCTCCATTTTTTCTTCCCCCCCACCGTATCACTGAGCCATGTTCTGTTTTCGTGATTTACAAGTAATTGCGAGATATGTCAACGCCATTTTTGCTATGTATACATCTTATTTATTCATATCATTTCAAAGTATTTTCAATGATTTTTGCTGTTTTCGTGATTTACAAATAATTGCGAGATACGTCAACGCCATTTTTGCTATGTATACATGTTATTTATTCATTTCATTTCAAAGTATTTTTAATGATTTTTGCTGTTCCTGTATGTTTATTACTATTAATAGTGGTAGTATTTTATTTTATTTGTTTATATATTGTTTATCCTGTTTAAATATTAATCGAGTTTGCAAAACATTTTTATTTTTATATAATTGTTTCACCAGTTTTCACTTATTCGACAGTTTAGCAAGGACTAGTTGTTAGATAGGTGAACCTAAACTACAATCCTTGGAAAATAAAGCTTTCGAGTTCGAGTTCGAGTCCTCTCGCTCTCTCAAAGTATTTTCACTGATTTTGCTGTTCCTGTATATTTATTACAATTAATAGGGGTAGTGATATATTTTATTTGTTTGTATATTGTTT
>JBHNNM010001039.1:0-710 GCA_048563625.1 Gammaproteobacteria bacterium
TTTAATATGCTTCTTAATCCACATGTTCATGTGTTGTTGCCGAGGACATGATCATTATTTAATTCACTTGTATGCCATGTGCTTGTGTGACAGCCATTGGAAATTGGAAAAATAGATGGGTTCCCCCACCCCTCCCTCCCCGCGCTGATCCATGGTAGGAAAAACAAACTGTTCCATGTAGCTTGCTCCACAAAGACCCTACATGTCTGTGTCACATACAGCCTGTGGCAGGCTGAAATCACTCGTAATCGTGAAAAGGCCATAAACAGGCTCAGATCCCCCAGGGTCTCTCCACACTATTGTTTCATCGGTGGAGTGAAGTTCCCTCAAGGGGAGGGGTCCGCGGTGATTCACTGTAAGAAAAATGACCCTCTTCATAAAGATGGCAAATACATATAATTATGTTTGTGTCACCTCCAGCCTCTGGAAGGGTGAATTCACTCATAATCGGAAACAGGTCGTAAACAGGCTCAAGATCCCCCAGGGTCTCCACACTATATCTATTGTGTCGTCGGTGGAGTGAAGTTCCCTCAAGGGGAGGGGTCCGCGGTGATTCACCGTAAGAAAAACAACCTGCTTCACAAAGACACCACATACATGTATGTCTGTGTCACCTACAGCCTCTGGAAGGGTGAATTCACTCATAATCAGAAACAGGTCGTAAACAGGCTCAAGATCCCCCAGGGTCTCTCCACACTATTGTGTCATCG
>JBHNNM010001040.1:0-708 GCA_048563625.1 Gammaproteobacteria bacterium
GTTACAACGTTATAGCGTTATTCTTGGTTAAAGCGAGGTAGAGTAATATGAGCGAATTATCAAAAAGATCAACAGTTTACTTTGAATCTGATGTCCACCAGGCTTTAAAAATCAAGGCAGCGACAACCCACCAATCAGTTTCTGAAGTAGTAAACGAGGCTGTACGTCTTGTGCTGCGAGAAGATCAGGAAGACCTGAGTGCTTTTTCAGAAAGGGCGAATGAAACAACATTAAGCTATGAGGAACTATTAGAAGATTTAAAATCACATGGTAAAATATAGTCTCGCGTTTAAAAAATCAGTTGCTAAAGATCTTCGAAATATTCCGAATAAAGATGTAAAACGCATATTAAAATCTATTGAGCTTCTCTGTGAAAATCCAAGGGCTGATGGCTGCATTAAACTTTCCGGGCAAGAGCGGTACAGAGTAAGGCAAGGAGTATACCGTATCGTTTATGAAATTCAGGATACAGAGTTGACTATCCTTGTCGTTAAAGTTGCACACCGTAGTGTTGTTTATAAAAACAACTAACAAACTCATTCTTCTATTTGCATCTGAAGAAAACTCAGCCATCAGAGCCCGGCTTTAAATTGGGTAAATTAGCATTGGCAATAACATGCAAAACAATACCGCAGCCAATCAGAAAGACAACACTGGCCAGCAGGCTGGCAAAAATAGGGTGATCGGTGCTGTTGTCTATTTGCCAGT
>JBHNNM010001041.1:0-708 GCA_048563625.1 Gammaproteobacteria bacterium
TATTATTCAGGTTGAACTATTTACCTTGGGTTTACCGGCTTTGGCCTGGTTGCTGCACTGATTGCTTGGGTTTCTTTTAATATAGCTAAACCGCAAATGCTGACGGCAACCGGTTTGACAGATGCCAAGATTGCCCTGGAATATTTCGTCATTGCCTTATTAGTGATCAGTGTTTTTAACTACCTCAGGATGCGTAAACTGTTTTCGCATAAGGTGCTGCTGTATATTCTCAGTTCTGTTTTTCTTACTATTGCATCGGAAATCTGCTTTACACTTTATAATAATTTTTCAGGCATTCCTTTTTTTGTCGGCCACCTGCTTAAATTCTTTTCCTACTGGATGGTTTATCAGGCCATAGTGGTCACCACGCTCAAGGAGCCATTTTCTGTTTTAGCGGAAACCTCTAATAGTTACGATGCCATTCCATATATTACCGTTGTGGTAAACCCGCAGGGTGAAATTTCTCAGCTGAATTAGTATGCCAAAAACTATGCGGGTGCTTCAAAACAGGATATTTTGCATCATAATGTGCATCAGTATTTCCATCCCAAAGGTATTGCCCGGGAGCAGTGTGAAATCTGTCAGCATATTAAAAGCTGAAGGATCCCCACAAATTTAAACCATTGTGCAGAGGCACATCACGTCCTGGTTCAATTGTGTAAATACTTTTTTCAAATCCTTCATGTAAATTTTATACCGTTTATCATT
>JBHNNM010001042.1:0-706 GCA_048563625.1 Gammaproteobacteria bacterium
GAGGGATTCGGGATACCGAATATTTTAAACTAAAAATCAGGCAAACCTCCATTCCTGATGAGCAGAGCATGTTCTATTTTGGACAAAATCTCACTCATTAAAGCGGAGAACAACCAATAATAAACTGAAATCCCGTTTAGGTCGTGTTAAACGGGATATTGAACGACAACTGCCCAATTATTCTGTTGATATTCAGTCATTGTATCTTTACGCCTTGCTCAATAACTGGTCAGAAGTACTGGTGCTGGTTGTTGGGATAAGTGTGGGGCTGGCCGCAGTACTGGGTACGCTGCGTTTTGTATACGGTTGGAGTCTGAAACCAATTATTTATATGGCTCTGATACCAGTATTAGTATTAACCGTATTTGCATCAGTAGATCCGCAACTGAAGCATATTATCGGTCTGGCATGGGATTGTGGCGCAGTAACGACCGGTCCTGTTACTGTACCGCTGGTACTTTCACTGGGTATTGGTATCGCGGCCGCTGCCGGGAAAGGAGATTCTGAATTATCAGGTTTTGGTATTGTTACGCTTGCATCCCTGATGCCCATTATTGGCGTTTTTTTGCTGGGTCTTTATCTCTCTTTTGGTTGTTCTCCGCTTTAATGAGTGAGATTTTGTCCAAAATAGAACATGCTCTGCTCATCAGGAATGGAGGTTTGCCTGATTTTTAGTTTAAAATATTCGGTATCCCGAATCCCTCTG
>JBHNNM010001043.1:0-705 GCA_048563625.1 Gammaproteobacteria bacterium
AAACCAGAATACCGACCCCGGGTAAAAACCAGAAGAATTATCTGGCCGCTGCCCTGAATGCTAAAACAGGTCGGGTTGTCTGGGTAGAATGGGAGAGTAAAAATTCATTCCTGTTTTTACGTTTGATGGCTGAGTTAAGAAAAAGATACAGACAAGCTAAAACCATCCGATTGATAGCGGATAATTATGTTACACAAAAGTCAGATAACGAAAACATTTCTGTCCCATAATAAAAAGTTTGAGCTGATATTTCAGCCGGTCTATCATCCCTGGGTAAACAGAATAGAGTTATTATGGAAACAGTTACATGATACCGTAACCAGAAATCATCGACATTCAACAATGAAAAGTCTGATGGAAGATGTTAGGAAATTTATGAATAATGTGTCCCCCTTTCCTGGTTCTGAAATTCAACAGAAAAGGTTATAGGGGGCGTGGACACCTTTTAGGATCGAGGGTGTAAAAATAACTGTGTAAACGCTCATTGCGGTGATTTAAGTCAGCAGTGGTTAAATGAACAAACCTGAAATACCACCTTCATAGTGAACAGCCTACCTTCCAAAGTCAGGCTATCAAGGAGCTTACTTTCAGGACTCCTCCTTGACACCCTGCCTTTTCCAGGTATTTGCTCACCATGGAGGCGGAATTTCTCTTCGACTGAAGTCGACATCATCAACCCCTGCCGGTCTGAACCATCTTTTGTTA
>JBHNNM010001044.1:0-705 GCA_048563625.1 Gammaproteobacteria bacterium
GTATAGACGAAAGAAATGAAACAGAAAAAAGAAAAAAAAAATAACAAAGAAAAAAAACCCCAAAACAACAACAACAACAAAGAAAGTACCACACCATCCAAAGAAAATAATAGTAAATACGCTTAAAATAAAATTGCATCCACAGACTTGGGTGTGTGCACAACACATCCATAGACACTTACACACAGATATGCCACTGAAACAAACATTAGGAAGCTAGTACTGTACGGTTGAAATAAAAAATACATATGCCACAGTCAGTATGTGTGTCTATACGCAAGCAAAAGGATCACATACACACGTTAAAGATACTTTAGTCCATGTTAGAGTTATGTGAATCATGAAAACACCAATATAACCCAGCGTGCACTGAAAGTGTCATAGCCTTCGTAATCTTGAAGTTTGATGTCAGTACGAACATATGAAAAAATGTCAGTACGAAAATATGAAAAGAAGATGTCAGTAAGAAAATGTTGTACCAACTGTGGATGCGATTATTACAATTTCTGGGTTTTGTATTCCAGCAAAAGGGTCCAGAATACGAGAGAGAGAGAGAGAGAGAGAGAGAGAGAGAGAGAGAGAGAGAGAGAGAGAGAGAGAGAGAGAGAGAGAGAGAGAGAGAGAGAGAGAGACAGACAGACAGACACACAGACAGACACACACACAGACAGACACACACACAGACACACACACAGAGACAGAGAC
>JBHNNM010001045.1:0-273 GCA_048563625.1 Gammaproteobacteria bacterium
TCCCCAGGTACTCTCAATGGTGATGTAGACAATAATTATGGTCTAACTTCTTTTGCAAATTGTCATTTGTGACCGCGACCAGCTTTGATCCTTCTACCGACAACAAAAACTCCGTCAATATTTATATTTTTAAGTAGGAGGCTACTCCACTGTCAGCCTTGCTACTTGTATTGCACACTGGACTTAGAACTAAAGTTACACACATTTCTTGATTTAAAAAAAATAAAATGTTACAACGTTTCATATATATATTATTATTAATCGCTTTTATAT
>JBHNNM010001045.1:283-701 GCA_048563625.1 Gammaproteobacteria bacterium
TTATATATATATATATATATATATAGAGAGAGAGAGAGAGAGAGAGAGAGAGAGAGAGAGAGAGAGAGAGAGAGAGAGAGAGAGAGAGAGAGAGAGAGAGAGAGAACTTCTGGGGCTGGGCTCCTAGCATCGGTGTCTGCGTCGGCAGTACCCTACAGCAGGGAAAATGAGGAGAGGATTTAAACTCCAATCACTGGTATTCGACATCATTCCTCCACTTAAGGTGTACACACACACACACACACACACACACACACACACACACACACACACACACACACACACACACACACGTAGACACATGTTGATACCCTGTCCCGTTAAGGCTCCAGCACCAATCGCGTCCTGAAAAGCTGAGGGGACCCTGGTCATCACTTTAAAGAGTTCCACAGGCCCTTAGTTGGCTGCCAGCCCACTT
>JBHNNM010001046.1:0-700 GCA_048563625.1 Gammaproteobacteria bacterium
TCATAGGCACAAACCTCAAAATTTTAAAATCGGGTCAGCAAAGTCAGGAGTTTTATCAGACAATGTGGACTAAATTAAATAACGGCCAGATTTTTCATAGTATTTTTATTAACCGCAAAAAAGATGGTCAGCTCTATCATGAAGAAAAAACCATCAGTCCAATTCGTAACAGGCAGGGGGAAATTACTCATTTTGTTGCGACTGGAAAAGATATGACGGAAAAAGTCCGTACTGAACAGCATATACAACATCTTGCCTATCATGATGCACTGACTAAATTACCTAATCGCCTGTTATTTCAGGATCGACTCAAACATGCTATGACACAGTCACTGCGTTGCCATACTATCCTTGCAATCCTTTTTATTGATCTGGATAAATTTAAAATAATCAATGATAGCCTGGGTCATGCGACAGGTGATGTGGTACTTCAAGAAATATCTGATCGGCTGATAAAAACAGTCCGTGAAAGCGATACTATTGCCCGACTGAGTGGTGATGAATTTGCTCTGGTGCTGGAAAATAACAGTAATATTAATGAAATTATTACCATAATTAAACGCATACTTAAGCAGGTAAAATTACCTGTTATTTATGGTGAACATCAGTTACATACCACAGCCAGCATTGGTATTACTATTTTTCCATTTGAAGACAATACCATGGAGGATTTATTAAAGCAGGCAGATATTGCTATGTA
>JBHNNM010001047.1:0-700 GCA_048563625.1 Gammaproteobacteria bacterium
GTTTCTTTCAGTATCCTAATGCCTTTAAAAACTGGGGTGGGGGTGTATATTTAAAGAGGATTCACAACAAAATCACCAAGCCTATGTGCTGTCATTACTGTTTCTACTCTACAGACAATGAGACATGTGGCCTAATTACCCAGAGCAAAACTAGATGCACCTCTGTGTAGGTACACAAGAGTTACAAGAAAGGTACCGTTTAAGCTCCGCCCCAAAGATAGAAAAGGTGCACCTCTGTGTAGGTACACAGGAGTTACAAGAAAGGTACCGTTAAGCTCCGCCCCAAAGATAGGAAAAAGGTGTCCAATGGGTACTGAAAAAGTGTCGTGCCCCGAGGGGAAACAAAAACCGAGGAAACAGAGGAATAAAATTTGAGAAGACAGAGCAGTTACTCCCCTTCGGAAAACTGAGACTGACTGCGTGTGACTTGATCTTTTCCACTCATGCTTCGGAACGGACTTGAGACAACTGTGTTTTGGGGGTTGAACTAGACAAAATCACTGGCTGCTTGGCCTACTTACAGCAGTAAATAGCATGCACACCTCTTCTGCCCAGGTTTTCCTGAGTCTGTCTAGTGCATTTCCTGTGTGGGCTTAACGCGTAAAAATTAATCATTGGTCATTTTTGCATGTGACTGCCCATGTGGCAAGGTAATCAGAATCGCGGTCACAGACAATCCTCTCTCTACGGAATGCACAAA
>JBHNNM010001048.1:0-697 GCA_048563625.1 Gammaproteobacteria bacterium
GCTGGTATCGTCTGCAAGACTGGGTAGATGGTATGATGATGGCACAATCCATCGCCTCTGAAGCTGTCTCATGAGATATGATCAAGAGACAGTCTTTAGAAGGGGGATTGAGGGGGTTGCAGGCGGGCAGTTTAAACCCCCTCAGTCCCCCTTTGAAAAAGGGGGAAGTCAGAGTCGAGTAAGACGAGGGTGTTTCTTTTTCAACGCGATTTTGATACTTATACTGTTTTTATCACAATCAGCATCCGCTAAAATTATAAAATCCTATACCATTAAGCTGGCACCGGTTTGTCAGAAAAATAATACTCTAACGGTTTTATCTGCATCGCAACTGCCTTATTTAATTGGTCGGCCACTCAGGCAACTTGCTTTTTACCGCTTTTCAGAACAGTCGGAGGCAATGCAAGCTTCACTGCAGCCTATTGTCTTTCAAATTGATCAGAAAGATGAGCAGGATCGCTTTGTGCTTCAGCCAGCAGGAGAAAAAATGCACATCTGTCGGCACAGGATGAACTGATTATAAGAACTAAAGACCTGGGTGAAAAAATTGCAAATAATGTAAAACTTCTAAAAGAGTATCATAGGTATGTCTTTAAGGATTTTATCATTTCGTTTCAATGATTTACCCATCAGGATGAAATTCCATAATTAGGTTCTACACCAAACAGATAAAGTCCAGTAGACTTATCCCGTTCAG
>JBHNNM010001049.1:0-697 GCA_048563625.1 Gammaproteobacteria bacterium
TTGATTTTAACCGGAAGTACCAGCCTTGTCAGCCTAGTAAGAAGTCTGTGTGGGTGGAAGAGATGTCCCAACGGTAGCAGGGGATGATGCGTGATGAGGGTCCCTTTCAAGAAATTCAACGAACAGAACACATAACAAATGTTCTGATTTTTTATTTTCTAAACAGTGTGACGATGTCTGCATAAAGGCAACGCTAGGCAGACGACTGAGAGACGGAGTGGAGCGAATGATAATGGGATTTTCAGAGCGTATTCATACCATCTTCACCTAAACTGAACTACATCTGGGAAAGTATCTGAGGACAATGGAGATAAGAATACTATTGTTAGTCTAAAGACCACACGGAGAGGGTCATTACGTGTGACCTTCAGCAAACCTGTCGTTAAACGGTGAATATCATTGAAGGTAGTCTTTAAACAGTCAAAAGATCATTGCAACTGGTCGTTAAGACAGAACATCATTGCAGCTGGTCGTTAAGACAGAACATCATTGCAGCTGGTCGTTAAACGGTCAGAACATCATTGCAGCTGGTCGTTAAACAGACAGAAGATTATTGCAGGTGGTCGTTAAACAGAACATCATCGCATGTGGTCGTTAATCGGTCAGAAAATCACTGCCAGGTGATCGTTAAACAGTCAGAACATCACTGCCAGGTGGTCATTAAAAAGTCAGGTTATTGTAGACGGTCGTTAAACAG
>JBHNNM010001050.1:0-697 GCA_048563625.1 Gammaproteobacteria bacterium
CAAATACTCCAACAAAGCCCGGCAAAAAAAAAAAAAACGAAAAAAAAACCCCGCTCAACTCACCAAACATGATGCCTTTCTTTACTGGTCCTCTTCCTGTCCAATGTGTTGGTGGGCGACGGCCAGGAATCTTCACGGATGCTACTCAGGACTGTTCCACTTCGGAGGACTTCTCGCCTAGGACAGTACTGACAAAAAACATTTGTAGATGTGTTCACCACATACTGCAACATTTCCCGACAACAATGCGCTTTCTAACAGTTTCCGCAATAACCTATTCGTGGATGGCTTCAACAGCTCCCCAGGCTGACTCCTGGTGACTCGGACACGTGGAGCCTGATGATGTCGTTATCGCGGACATTGCAGGCCAGGCCCTAGACATCTTTCTCCACGGTCCAGAGTCTGCGCACAAGAATGGCATTCGAAAGACATTCACTCACACATCCATTCCCATACACCCATGCACACTCCTAAAAAAAAAAGCAAAAACAACAACAGCAAAATGATCAACTCACCAAACATGATGCCTTTGTTTACTGGTCCTCTTCCTGTGCAGTGTGCTGGTGGCCGATTTTCAGGAAGCTTGGCACCTGCTCCACGACGGACGCCTTGTCGCCTAGGACACTTCTAACAGAAAACATTTGTGAAAGTGTGCAACAAATACTCCAACATAGCCCGGCAAAAAAAAAGAAAAAAA
>JBHNNM010001051.1:0-696 GCA_048563625.1 Gammaproteobacteria bacterium
GTCTCTGATTCCAACGATTTTGGTTTTATTTTATTTGTGTTGGGGTAAGTAATGTGGTCAGTCAGTTATAAATTAAACGTCTGATATAATCCGAGTTGTTTATTACAAACTTACCGCCGTTTCAGTTGATTTAAACAAAATTTTATTCAAGACAAAATAAAGATACAAAGAATCGTTATGTGCTCATCAACAAGCTGTAGCTTATAGGCGATGAGCTCATACAGCTGGAAAAAACACACAATGTAAGGCGGACGAACAATTTCATTTCACTAACAGAAACTGAGTGAGAAATAACAACAATAAAAACGAAAAACAAGAGAAAACAAAGAAAGAAAAAGAAACAAACAAACAAACTACAATAACAAGACACAAAAATACGAACTGTCGCTAGAAAACAGTGAAAAACAAAATAGTGGAAAAAATAAAACAATAATAGGTGGATAGATAGATTGGCTGGTGGCTTAAATAAATACTAGCGAGAGAGAACTGGAATGTGGAGACAGAGAGGGATGGGAAAAGGGAAAGATGGTTTGAAGTCATTTTTTTTCTTTTTTCTACAGTAGCATAATTATTAATTTTGACAAAGTTCAGAGGTATGAGTAGGCAGTCGGTCACTTGTATAATCAAAACATATAGTCACATTTACAGAAGGAATTGATTCTTGGATTTTTAACGTCCCTTTAGTATACTATGTTA
>JBHNNM010001052.1:0-696 GCA_048563625.1 Gammaproteobacteria bacterium
GCACTGTGCTTCTGCATTGTGCCTTAAGGTGGCCCAGCTTGTTGCACGTGGTGCATCGCCTGACCGGTGGCACATAGGCATGCACCACGAACTCCTGGTAGTCCAGTTTAATACTGCTTGGTAACTGCGCTGAAAGAAAGGTTATTTTGATTGCCTGGGATCGTGTGCCGTCCCGATTAGTCAGGCGGCGCACTTCTTTTACGGTTGAGTGGTCTACCAGGAATTGACAGTCTACGTTGGTTGGTACTGGTCTGATGACCCCCTCAGTTGTTGGCTGTGGAATGGAGCAAGCCACGTTGACTCCACCGAGCACTTTAGTTTTGAGGAGGGCCTCTTGCTGTTGTCTCGATCGGCAGCCGATGAGAAACTTGCCCGATGGTAGTGGGCGTTGCGATAGGATGGGCCCTATGGTTCGTTGGAACAGACTCGCTGTCCTTGGCCCATTGTCTAGGAAGCTAGCAACCCCTGTTCCCAGGTCTTCTAGCACTACGGGATGCTGCAGAAACGTTGGTGGCGGTTGGTTGCCTTGCCGGCGAAAAGGTCGACCGGCAGGGGTGGGTTTTGCTTTTTCAGTGGTTTTTTCCTTGGCTATTTCTGTTTCAGTCAGTGATTTTTCTGTTTCTTTTGACTTTTCTATCGGTGTTTTAGAACAGAGTTTAGCTTGGGCCCGACGGGCCTTTTTGTTTAGTCTCCGTC
>JBHNNM010001053.1:0-695 GCA_048563625.1 Gammaproteobacteria bacterium
ATCACTCAAAGACAGGAGAATTGTTATATGAAACACCGACAATCAGGTTTAACTCAGGAAGTATCCGCCAATAAAGCCGGGATCAGTGTCCGCTCCGCAAGACGGATAGAAAAAGGTGAGCGAAAAGAACCTGGCCAGAGGCACTGGCGAACACGTAAAGATCCACTTGAAGACGTATGGGACACAGAACGGGTTCCCTTGCTGGACAATGAACCCACCCTGACAGGCTTAACCCTCTGGGAACACCTGGAAGAACACTATCCAGGTGAATATCCTTACAGTTTGTTGCGAACACTGCAACGGCGGGTGAAACACTGGCACGCGACCCGGGGGCCGGATAAAGCCGTTATATTTCGCCAATCCGTACCGCCCGGACAACAGGGGCTGTCAGACTTTAGTCATCCTGACAGTCCCATTACTGTGGACGGAAAGCCATTTAAACACTTGCTGTACCAATACTATCTGGCTCACAGTCAATGGCGTTATGTCCAGATGGTTCAGGGCGGTGAAAGTTACTCAGCTTTGGCAGATGGATTACAAAACGCTTTAAAACGATGTGGCGGAGCCCCTGCAGAGCATCGTACTGACAGCCTCAGTGCAGCGTATAATAACCACAGTGAACAACAGCAGTTAACCCGCAACTATAAAGCATTATGTGCCCATTATGGTATGAAGCCCACCACCAACAATCTGGG
>JBHNNM010001054.1:0-694 GCA_048563625.1 Gammaproteobacteria bacterium
GATAGTTCTTGGCATGGTAAGTGTTCTTGTATGTTGATTTTTCACAAAACCATTATACTTGTTTAACAAATACCATGCTGCCTATTTTTTAACCACAAAAGATCAACAGCCCCTAATATGAGGTATTAATTGGCTAAATTTTTTATCTATCATACCAATTACCCGTTTAATAGCCTGCAGATAATTAATATTTTCAATTTCGGTTAGGCCGATGTCATTCAGCGTTTTTTTTATATCCTTAATTTCTGTTGACTCCGAATTAATGGTGACCACTTTGGCGCCATTGATCAGAATATTGCCTGTTTCACAGATGGTATTGTTTACAGTATAGGCAAAGCGCTGCTTATGTACTTTTACAGCCTGCAAATCTTTATGAGCTAAAATCAGGGAGATAAACTCATCATAGCTATAAGATTCCTGCTCCAGTGCCGGCAACGCCACCTGAAAGGCCGGAAAAACTTCCTGCTGCAGCACCTCTCTACTAATGGGAAATTCTGCTTTCATTAAGGGATTCCAGTGCTCCAGTCCTTCCACTGTCTGTACATAGGTTTTTATATCTATTTTCCCGTCACGTATTTTAGGGGCTGTTGATCTTTTGTGTACAAAATTTAACCATTCCACATAGGAAGCCACACCATACAACAGCCTAACGCTAATGTACTGGCATAGTTTCTTTCCAGCTTATCATAGCGAG
>JBHNNM010001055.1:0-693 GCA_048563625.1 Gammaproteobacteria bacterium
CCCCAACCTGAAGACCCTGTTGGCTGTCAGTGGCTGGAACCTGGCATCTGCTCCCTTCACCCAGATGGTGGCCACTGCAGAGTCATCAGGACTTCGCTGACCATTCTGTGACCTTCCTCAGGTCCAACTCATTTGAAGCCAGGAACATAATTTGAATTGTTCATTAAAAAAGAAAATAGAAAGCAGCCATTATTTTCTTCTGTCCTATTAAAAAGTAATGCCCATTTTATCCTTTATTTTATTATTTATTTTCTTTGACATTTTGTATCTTTTGATCTCATTTCTTATTTTCATTCTTATTGTTAAATGTTACAATTTCTTTTACTATACAGCTTTGGTGGAAATGTTCAGTATATATATGCAGAGCAAGGAAAGTGTTTTAGGGGTAATATGTGATACCATATCTCATATCACGCCATTAGCAACACACAGAAACTGCGAAGATTATAGAGCAGGCTAACCATACAGATTTTACCTCATCTTTGATTTTTTTTGTAGCCTCTTCAGCTTCAGGCAGTTTGTTTTGAAGGCTTCAGACCATTTATAATGATGAACTAGTTCATGTTGGGTCACGAGATTAAAAGTGAGGCTGGGGTGTCTACTCCACTCTGTTTTCTCTCTAGAAAATCAGCTTCACTGAACTTGGTTTGTAAGTCCCAATGGAGGCATCACATCGTGCTTTTGTATCATACA
>JBHNNM010001056.1:0-692 GCA_048563625.1 Gammaproteobacteria bacterium
TTGCCGGCTTCCGTCATTGCCTGCTGTGCAGCCTGACGGGCATCAATAAATTCATGCTGAATTTTACGCTCCCTGGCCGTTGAGCCCAGTACCAGATGACAACCTTCCAGCACCTGTTCCAGGCTGTCACAGACTATAGCTCTGCTCAGAAGATCATCAGCACCGGAAGCCATGGCTATCGCTTCCGGATCAGGGAAACGTTTAGGCTGCACCAGATATAAATTCTCCAGCCCCATATTTTTCATTACCCGTGCAGCCGCTCCTATATTGCCCGGATGGGAGGTATTAAGCATAATAATACGAATATTATCTACAGACATATTTTTCCTTCAGGCCTACATAGCTGATCCTAAAAGGTGTCCACCCCTATAACCTTTTCTGTTGAATTTCAGAACCAGGAAAGTGGGACACATTATTCATAAATTTCCTAACATCTTCCATCAGACTTTTCATCGTTGAATGTCGATGATTTCTGGTTACGGTATCATGTAACTGTTTCCATAATAACTCTATTCTGTTTACCCAGGGATGATAGACCGGCTGAAATATCAGCTCAAACTTTTTATTATGTGACAGAAATGTTTTCGTTATCTGACTTTTGTGTATAACATAATTATCCGCTATCAATCGGATGGTTTTAGCTTGTCTGTATCTTTTTCTTAACTCAGCCATCAAACGTAAAAACAGGAATG
>JBHNNM010001057.1:0-360 GCA_048563625.1 Gammaproteobacteria bacterium
ATAGCGCTATATAAAAGCGATCAATAATAATAATGTAAAACTTACCAGCTTTGCCTTTGTTATGTCTCAGTAAAACAGTTTAGGTTTAGGAGCCTGATGCCACCGGATCGCATCTCTGGTTTGGCTTAATTCAGCATGCTGGACAGTTTCATGTATCAGCTTGCAGTCAGCAGGCTCTTTGCTATTATGCCAAGAATACAGACGAACAACTAGGAAATGTCAAAGATATTCACCAAAGTGATTGTCCACACTGTCAATGATTTGACAAATCATTACTGACTTTCTGAAATTGTTATCTGACTTTGAGATTATTATTTTTTGTAAACAATAAAAACAACAACGCGTTGAGTGCTTGAAAGC
>JBHNNM010001057.1:370-692 GCA_048563625.1 Gammaproteobacteria bacterium
TTTCCCCAGCTAAAAATACCAAAGCCGGTGCTATAGAAGGTCGCCAAACCTGAATGTCCCTTACTTTGAGTGACACTGAATGCATGTCCAGCTTAGACATATATGTCAGCCTCAAACCTGAAGCCATCAAGATTCTCAAGCTCTGTGTATTCTTGATAGTTATCTTCCTTTTGGGATTGCTCCACCTGGATTTCAACCAGGTCTTGCGGCATGAAAAAATAGTCTGTCCAGTATACCTCCCACTTTTCCATTCACAGTATGCAAGTCATGGCCATCTGCTCGAGGAATGGTTTTAGTTGCCTTAACTGCGGAATATCAAGAG
>JBHNNM010001058.1:0-691 GCA_048563625.1 Gammaproteobacteria bacterium
TTTTTTATCTCTTATTCAGAATGTTGAGACCTATTCTTTCAATTGTTGGTTTCATAATCTTAACACTGAGCAAAGAAAATCATTGCAGAGAATTGTGAATTTTAGCTCCCATAATCTGTGATCAAGTTAGGACTTTTATCCTTGTTCAATGAGCAACAGATCTGACATAAAGTGCAACCTATTTTAAGGGACCCTGAGCATGCCCTGTATGGGGAGTTCCAACACTTGCCTCATGGGCACCAGTTCAGATCACTGGCACACAAAACCAACGGAAGAGGAAACTCTCTTTTTTCACCACTGCAGTTCCACTCCTCAAGGCATAATCAGCCATCTGAATTGTCTGTCGTAACCATTCTGTATGGTTTTTACCAGGGTAGCTGTCTATAGAGATCCAGCGAAGTTTGAGTATGATAGTAGTGGTGTACTGTGTATGTGGCTTGGGTGAAGTACGGGTGTCCGTGGAGGTGGGCTGGAGGGATATGTTTTCTGCTGTGATAATTTGCATTATGGATTTCCTTTTTTTTTTTTTTTTTTAATCCAGTCTGTCTGGATTTATTATCGCTTTAAATGCTTTTGACGTACATTTTTAAAATTTTTTTAATGAGTCTTAATAGAGGGATGATGTACAAGTCCATGAGTATTGCTTAGTGTGGCATGTGTCTACAGTACCCATACTGGGCTTATGTAATAT
>JBHNNM010001059.1:0-691 GCA_048563625.1 Gammaproteobacteria bacterium
TTAAGATGGTTCTTGGCATGGTAAGTGTTCTTGTATGTTGATTTTTCACAAAACCATTATACTTGTTTAACAAATACCATGCTGCCTATTTTTTAACCACAAAAGATCAACAGCCCCTAATGATCCGGCTGTGAAACAACCCTGTGATAATACAGAAAATACTCAGGATCCCTCAGAAAATAACTGTCCCAAACAGGAATTTATGAATGAAGTTTATTCTCCCGTGGCCACCATGCTCAATATCCGTGGTGCCCGTGGCAGTTATGCACGTGATGAGATTAAAAAATATGACCAGAATCTGGGTGGTCTGTATCTGGAAGTGGGGCTGTGCGGAGACAAGGGACCTCTGCCTTTGGGCTGGACTCTGTCGGATGCAGCTAAAAACAATATGGAACAGCAGTTAAAGGTTTATTTTCAGAGTTTTAAACAATCAGGAGAAAAGTTTAACTCCTTGAATGTTAATCACTTATCAAAGCTTAAGGCTGTTTTAAAACAGTCTTGTAGATAGTGCGTGTAATTTATTGATAAATTTCACGCTATTACCTATGCTTTAGTAAGGTATTTATTATGTATGGTTTAAAAATCAGATAATTAATGAAAAGTTCGCCTGATAATATTTTAAAATCGGATAAACTGCAGTTTTTTGACGAGCAATCTAGCCATGATTGTCAGGATAAAGAAGCAGAAGCAC
>JBHNNM010001060.1:0-691 GCA_048563625.1 Gammaproteobacteria bacterium
GTGCCAAGCTTCCTGAAAATTGGCCACCAGCACATTGCACAGGAAGAGGACAAGTAAAGAAAGGCATCATCTTTGGTGAGTTGAAACTTTTTTTTCTCTTTTTTTTGCCGGGCTACGTTGGAGTATTTTTTTGCACACTTTCACATATGTTTTCTGTTAGAAGTGTCCTAGGCGACAAGGCGTCCGTCGTGGAGCAGGTGCCAAGCTTCCTGAAAATCGGCCACCAGCACACTGCACAGGAAGAGGATCAGTAACAAGGCATCATGTTTGGTGAGTAGAGCATTTTGCTGTTGTTGTTTTTGCTTGTTTTAGGAGTGTGCATGGGTGTATGGGAATGGATGTGTGAGTGAATGCCTTTCGAAAGCCATTCTTGTGCGCAGACTCTGGACCGTGGAGAAAGATGTCTAGGGCCTGAACTGCAATGTCCGCGATAACGACATCATCAGGCTCCACGTGTCCGAGTCACCAGGAGTCAGCCTGGGCAGCTGTTGAAGCCATCCACGAATAGGTTATTGCGGAGACTGTTAGAAAGGGCATTGTTGTCGGGAAATGTTTCAGTATGTGGTGAACACATCTACAAATGTTTTTTGTCAGTACTGTCCTAGGTGAGAAATCCTCCGAAGTGGATCAGTCCTTAGTAGCATCCGCCAAGTTTCCTGGCCGTTGCCCACCTCCACATTGGACAGGAAGA
>JBHNNM010001061.1:0-690 GCA_048563625.1 Gammaproteobacteria bacterium
CCTCTGCTGCATTTATGTGTAATACTTGGTTGTTGCTACAACTGTTATGAGTCGTGCCTGTTTCTCTGTGTGTTTAGTGTGAGTACAGCAGCTGTTTTCCTGTGTGTGACAGGTCGTGAAGAATGGACTCCAGACTCAAAACAAATGTTTCACCATTTATTGGTTGTGAAGACAGCACGCTGTGAAAAACAATAAACACAACTGTAGGTCCAGCGGAGCATACATTATTTACACATAATAATAGACATATAATGTTTTAGAAATCAACATACCAAATTAGAATATAGTACTAAGTCATTGTTATGCCTGAAACAATATATTGGAGCCTATGAAACAACCACATAGTACTCTCAAAGAAATGTATAAATAATCAAATGCTCTAACCACAATATGCATGAACTGAAGGAACATTGTAAGCCAGTTGACAAAACAACTACTAGTGACACCGTTTGACACGGAATGGACGCATCACAGAACAACATCCATTAATAACGTCTCGCCATCATTTACATTCAAGCATGCTAAGGGATTGAGGGGTAGGTTGCAGGGAACATCTCATCAGACATTCAGAGTATATGAAACAACTACATAATACTCTCTCACTGAAATGCATACAAGTACTCTAAGTGACATAAGTACTCACACAACAATTAATAAGGCAACATAACATACCATTCTAGAACTTAGTAA
>JBHNNM010001062.1:0-689 GCA_048563625.1 Gammaproteobacteria bacterium
GTTTAGAACGAGATCGAGATGTAAGGGTGACAACTGGTGTTTCTGTCTGGTAGCGATTGTCATAGACTTGGTCTTGATCGGATTGATGACCATATGATTATTATCACAACAATTGGATACCTGATCTAAGCTGTCTTGCATGTTGCTTCTGATTTGCGTAATATCTTTTCCAGATGTGTGCAGTGTTGTGTCATCTGCCAGCATGTCACAATCAACAGATATATCTTTCACGTGTAATGGAAGGTCATTAATAAAAAGACTAAAAAGACTAGGTCCCAAAACAGAACCTTGTGGTACACCATACTTTACTGATTCTTTGGAGGAGTAAGAGCCATGGAGTAAGACGCATTACGTTCTGTTATGAAGAAATGATTTAGAAATGGTAGAGAACTTGAGTTTTTAAGCTAAATGGCGAGCTTCTTCAAAAGAATATCGTGATCAACCAGGTCGAAAGCCTTCTTTAGGTCTAGGAATACTACTCCAGACACCTCAGATTTATTCATGGCTGTTAGCCAAGAATTTGTGAGACGTGCCAATGCAGTGTTGCAGGAGTATTTACGTCTAAATCCAGACTGAAAGGGGTGAAGGAGTTGCCGCTTTTCTAAGTAATCATTTAAGTAAATGTGCACATGCTTTTCGAGAAGCTTTGACAAAACAGACAGAAGTGATATTGGTCTGTAATTGGTTGG
>JBHNNM010001063.1:0-688 GCA_048563625.1 Gammaproteobacteria bacterium
ACCATCTATTCCTTTATGACTTGCCCTGATTCCTAAACCTAATCCAGTCTCCCTGAAAACATTCGAGTCTGGTTTTTAATTTTGTTTTACAGTTCACCCAACCCCATTTTGTTGTAAAGAGTATATAGCAAAACTGGAATAGTGACCTGCAGATAGAAATGATATGTGGGGAAGCAAGTTTAGTTTTTTTTGCATTTGGTTGTAATCAAGCGTTTACAACACAAAGATATACAACATGTCAGATGGATGTTTGATGTTGATATAATCTATATCTCATGAAAAAAGTGAAACAAAGGCGATTTTGAACCAGTGGCGTGTACTCCTTAAACAAACAAACAAACAAAATCTCACTTTCTCCCCTTTTTTTAAATACTGATGTGGAGTTTTGTTGTTGCTTGTTTGGTTTTGCTGTCTTTTGGAATTATTGACTGGACAGCCTCGATCAGGCTGTTCTAGATGTTCATGTTTGGCATTGATGATCAGGCCACAAGAGATTTTTTGAAGGCGCATGATGATTTCACATATAAAATAATTACGCCTTGAATGAAACTGTTTATTCATTTTTACGCAAATAGATGAATTTGCACCATTTGAGAGACTAGCAAAGAGAGGAAACATTGCCAAGACCAGGAAGGAGGTTTCAGCAAGTACTTCCTGTTGTACATTCTAATAATTGATCACTTTTATA
>JBHNNM010001064.1:0-687 GCA_048563625.1 Gammaproteobacteria bacterium
GATTGTCCACACTGTCAATGATTTGACAAATCATTTCTGAAATTGTTATCTGACTTTAATATAAAAAATGCATTACTCTCTTTATTTCTTACTGCTTATCAATATAGCTTGGGTGTATTTTTCCCAGCCACAGATACCAAAGCCGGTGCCATAGAAGGCTGCCAAACCTGAATGTCCCTTACTTTGAGTGACACTGAATACATGTCCATCTTAGACATATATGTCAGCCTCAAACCTGAAGCCATCAAGATTCTCAAGCTCTGTGTATTCTTGATAGTCATCTTCCTTTCGAGGCTGCTTCACCTGGGTTTCAACCAGGTCTTGCGGCATGAAGAAACAATCTGTCCAGTTTACCTCCCACTTTTCCATTCACAGTATGCAAGCCATGGCCATCTGCTCGAGGAATGGTTTTAGTTGCCTTAACTGCGGAATATCAAGAGTGCTTGAAAGCTGGCCCTTTCGATGTGCATTATCAATGCATCTCTGCATGGTGGCATTGTGACTGTTCAACAAGGATGAGGTGTGTTGACACATTTTGTTGACATCTATCACTTATTTACCTCTACAGAGAAGATGCATGGAATGTTCCAGTTTCATAATTTTTCATTAACGTGGTAATCTCTTTATCTCTAAACGATTCTACGCATACCATACTGAACGATGTACTGAAAAGTAATTTTTATATGG
>JBHNNM010001065.1:0-687 GCA_048563625.1 Gammaproteobacteria bacterium
GCGGGAGAGCAAACCCCGAGCCAGAGATCCCGCAAGCAGTGTACATAGTTAGTGTCTCTGCCCCGAGCATCGGCCTACATCTTTTGGCAAAGAAAAAGCGTCTGTATTGCCTGTTTATTGATTATGAAAAAGCATTCGATCGTGTTGAAAGAGCGTTTTTGTGGCAAAAACTTCTGGACTCTGGTGTTGACGGCCGTATATTGACCGTTATAAAGGATATGTACCGAAAGGCAAAATCTTGTGTGAAAACAGGAAATGTTTGTTCAGACTATTTTTATTGTTATTCAGGCGTTCGCCAGGGGGAAAATTTGTCACCTGTACTTTTTGCCATCTATCTAAATGACCTGCAAGAGTATATGGCCGAGAGATCTGAAGGATTACCTAGTTTAGGGCGTGAGGCCAGGGGATTAGGCTGGGAAAGGGAAGATGAATCACTGATGCTAAAAATGTTTATGCTGTTGTATGCAGATGATACTACTATATGCTCTGAATCTGCAGAAGGATTACAGCAGGCTTTGGATGCTTTATCTGATTATTGCGATAAGTGGAGTTTGCGGGTTAATGTTGATAAAACCAAAGTAGTCGTCTTTTCAAGAGGAAAGTTTCGAAAAATGCCTACGGTTAAGTACAAGGGACAAAGTCTGGAGGTAGTCTTTGAGTTTCAGTATTTAGGAGTATGTTTTAATT
>JBHNNM010001066.1:0-685 GCA_048563625.1 Gammaproteobacteria bacterium
TTCTTTCTTTTTTTCTCTCTCAACCCCCACCCCCCCCCCTTTTCCCCCATAATTCTTTGTCTTAGATATTCTTTGTTGGACTATATTGATCTGTACATCATGTATTTTTCCTGTGTATTTGTTTGCGTGTTTTTTGGTTTTATCTTGACAGCAACGGCCACTGTATATATAACCACGTGCATACTGAAAAACGGTTTTAACTTTATGAGACGTTTGCGTGTGCCTGTGCCAGCAATCTGTAATGCTTGGCCAGTGAAGAATACTGACATAGATGTGATTTTTAGTTATCTCGCTAGGTGCGTGCTGAATGTACATCTAGTTCTCAGTGTGGATCTTTTTTCATTGGCATTGTATTGGAGTCTTGTGAACTTTGTTCACATAGTAGTGTTATTTGTTTTGTTTGTACTAGTTACTGCTGCCTGTGGAAGGTGGTCTCCTTGCTATAGTACCAAACTTAGACAATGAGTAATACGGTTAAGATTGTTTCAGTGAACTGCCAGGGCCTCTCCGACCCGCGTAAGAGAAGAGATGTGTTTCATTACTTAAGACAAAAATCATACTCTATATATCTATTGCAGGATACTCATTTTGACCCAAAAATGGAGAACTGTATTCGGGCTGAGTGGGGATATAAGTCTTACTTTGCATCATATAACTCAAATTCGAGAGGTGTTGCCATATTATT
>JBHNNM010001067.1:0-685 GCA_048563625.1 Gammaproteobacteria bacterium
CTGTGAACAGTTAAACTGAGAATAATTGTTTGTTTTCTACAGTTTTATTAATAGTTTCATCCTGATTTATGTGTTATGCATCTGAAAAAGAGGATGTCTTTACTTTTCTAGTCTTAGCATTATCTTTTATTTTCTGTCAGAAATCATGGTCATGATGGTGCAACTAGTTTCCAACCACTCTTGATTTTCAGTTATATTCGCAAGAATAAAAACATGTAAGCTGTTAACATATGAAGTGTATTTGATGTTCATTTTTATGTCCATGTATTATGATCAAAATGCTGAATGTTATGCAATACTTGTGGTCTTTATGCACTTAAAATTATTACCAGAGAGTGAACATGACGGTTACTTAAGTTCACTTTGATGAGTTTGTGATTTTTTGGCAAGATCTGAACTGGTGTTTAGTTTTTGTACCCGCTATGTTTTCACAAAATTTCATCTCATTCATGTCTGATTCTGCTGACAGTCATACATACATAACCTATAGCTAAGGGTTTACTTTGTGCCTTCTACACACTAACTGTTCCCACTTCATTTTTTTCTCTTTAGCAATTTGTCCTGCTAGGATGTTATGACAGAAGACTTGTAACAAAACATTATTATGCCCCCATAATGAGGTCTGGAGGTGTTGGATATGTATATATTTGAATCACCATATCATTATGTCCAGACAATATCTTCT
>JBHNNM010001068.1:0-685 GCA_048563625.1 Gammaproteobacteria bacterium
GTGTGTAACTTGTGTGTGTGTGTGTGTGTGTAACTTGTGTGTGTGTGTGTAACTTGTGTGTTTGTGATTGTAAGTATATGTGTTTGTGTGCATGTGTGCATACGTACGAGAGAGAGAGACAGAGAGAGACAGAGAGAGAAAGGGCTGGGTGGACGGACGGACAGACAGATGGACAGATGAGAGAGAGACAGAGACAGAGAGAGAAGATTAGTTATAACTATACAACTTTACAAGTTACTTTTGTGGATTAAAGTCCCAGGGAAATGTACAGTATGCAGGGGATATTCCAGGTGAGGGTAGTTTAATCCTCATGTCTTCTTATTCTTCACATTAGGACCTACAGTCTCCATCCACTAAGCAGTCTGCCCGAGTTGGAGATTATGCTGCACTTTTCTCTCTGTTTCTTTTTTCTTTTTTTTTCTTTTTTGGCAGGGGGGGGGGAGGGGATGAGGGTACACTTGCAGTGCTTAATAAAATGAGAACTGAAACTGGAAAATAAAAACAAAAGAGAGGTTATTCAGAGACAGGGGAAAGTGGAAAGAGCAGGGGAGTAAGTAAATAAACTGGTGTTTTAAGCCCAGTCAAAAGAGTGGGGGAAAGTGTACGATGTATTAACTACTTCAGACACACAAGTTAGGTATTTAGAGAGGGGAAACTGGAAAGAGTAGGGGAGTAAGTAAGTAAA
>JBHNNM010001069.1:0-684 GCA_048563625.1 Gammaproteobacteria bacterium
TAGTTAAGGTGTTAGTTAAGGTTAGTTTGGCTTTCCATCTGTTTGTCGTTGGCACATTTATTTTTGCTCTGTGCTCTTATGGCTTTGACTGTAGTCGTCCCCTCGTTTGTTGCAGACAGTAGTCTATAAGACTTGTGATTTGATGGTGTGTTTTTCCACCTTATGCTTGCAGGTAGGCCACCGTTTGGGTTTTTGAGGTGGTTTCAGCTGTTTTGTTTCTTTCATTTGGTGTCAGCTGTTTGCTTGCCTGATTAGGGCAGCCATTTTTCGTTTGCTTGCCTGATTAGGGCAGCCGTTTTTCGTTTGCTTGCCTGATTAGGGCAGCCGTTTTTCGTTTGCTTGCCTGATTAGGGCAGCCGTTTTTCGTTTGCTTGCCTGGTTAGGGCAGCCATTTTTCGTTTGCCACCATCGTTTGTGGTTTGGTCTTTCTTTCTTTGCCCTGGGCATTTGTGGCTTGTTCTTTCTTTCTTTGCCACAGGCATTTGTGTACATCCTCTTTCTTTCACGGCCTTTTCTGCCGTAGGCATTCGTGTTAGACTTTTCGTCTTTGCGCTTGTTTGAGGGTATCAGTGTACCTCTCAATTTTTGGCATCATGCTCTGCGCTTGCCGCTCGTCAGACGAGTGGGGGGCCGCGCGGTCAGCCGGCCAGTATGCTGTGTAGCATGGACTGGAGATTGACCAAT
>JBHNNM010001070.1:0-683 GCA_048563625.1 Gammaproteobacteria bacterium
GTCCAACATGTTTTCAAGGCGCATCCTGAACAGGTCTTCCTGAGGTATTTTTGGCTGTTTCTTTGGCTTCATTTTGGTCTGGAAATTTGCAAGGTAATAAGGCTTATTTTACCAAAAACTTGCAAATTTAACACCCAAAACTCACCAACATTTCCTTATAAATCAATACACTATGATTTGTTCAGGGCGGACTAAATATTAAAGGATTTTTTAAAAAAACAGGTGCCGACAGTACCAGACAGGCTTCCAGAATACGGGTATAAACCCAGAAATAGCCAATGCCGAAGTAAATTAAAAAGTTATTATGAGTAAACTGACGGGTATTCCATACCACCACCAGCATTAGAATACCAACAATGACAGAAAACATTTCTGACATGGTATGAAACAGCAGCACACCATGATACCAACGCAGCAGGAACAGGGACAGAACAATTAAAATGGGAGCAATGCTGCCTTTCAGGACTGCTTTGTTCAACATATAGCTTCAATTTCCACTGCACTCATACATCATAACCTGCACAACATAACTGCAAAAATATTTTTACCGGTTTCTCTTTAAGATTAGGGGCTGTTGATCTTTTGTGGTTAAAAAATAGGCAGCATGGTATTTGTTAAACAAGTATAATGGTTTTGTGAAAAATCAACATACAAGAACACTTACCATGCCAAGAACTATCTTA
>JBHNNM010001071.1:0-683 GCA_048563625.1 Gammaproteobacteria bacterium
GACAAACTGATCAAAGCCTAGCGGGTTGTACAATTGAACAAAACGCCGTGTATCCGGGTCGTTGGGCTTATCCATGTGGAAGTTAAAGTCACCAACAACAAGCACGTTCTCGGCAGGAATGCTGTCATCAGAAAGAAACATGCCAAATTCATCGATGAAATCACAAGTTGTAAGTTTGTTTCCGGCTGATGGAGGTGGGCGATATACACAACCAAGTCGTATAGTTTGTTTGCCTCTTGTTATGCACACTTCAATGTTCTCAAACGAGCTAAAAGAACGATGCTTGCATAATCGTACATTGAGATGTTGTCGGAAGATGAGAGCAACACCACCACCTCTTCCCGACACCCGCGGTCTGTGGAGGAAGGAGAATCCTGGTGGAGTCATCTCACCAATGCTGACGTCATCCCCCTCCTCCCTAAGCCAAGTCTCGGTGAGACACAGTACATCCAGGTCTCTCTCCACAATCATATCGTTCACCTCCAGGGCCTTGTTGACAGCCGACCTGGCGTTCCACACACCCACGATGACGTGCGTTGCTTTCCTTGGGCGGGGTGCTGAGCTGCAGGTCGGTGAGAGCGGTGGAGACGAGGGGCTGCTGACGACAGGAGGCGAGCCGACAGTGAACGGGAGACAGGGACTGCAACCAGCGGAGACGTCACCAAGATGGTTCACTAGATGGT
>JBHNNM010001072.1:0-683 GCA_048563625.1 Gammaproteobacteria bacterium
GCCGCAATTGATCGCATTATCCACCATTCAACCATTATTGAAATTGAAGGAGAAAGTTACCGAAGAAAAAATAAAGGAAAATAAACAGGCACTCAACCGGCCATCGTAATTGTCGTTAAACTGGACAAGATAGTTGACGCGGGACAGACACCATTCTTAGTTGAGAAAAGTCTGCATTTTTATCTTTTACAGTATTTTCATACTTTTTATTTGAGCAATAATGCCGTAACCACCATAACAATTTGTCAAAAGCAATCTCTTCAAAAAACTTAGATAAAGACTTCAATTGTTTATGTACAGATGAAGACTTAAATTTCTTAATAAACGAATTAGATTTCTTACGTAGTGCATTCATAATTTACAATACATCAACTTTTTTAAACTGTTGAAGAAATCCATTATCATCTATCTTTTCTAAATCACCTTCCATTAAAGCTTTATAAATTAATAGAAACATTTTTTTCTATATTCTTTGTCTAAAAAAGTACCTTTTTCACTTATACTCAATTCGTCTGTTAACTCAAAAGCTTTAATTAACAATTTTTCATCATAATCATTAAAGCTAAAGTTTAGAGTTTCAGCTCCCCCAAAAAGGAGAATCATTTAAAAAACATTGATTACCTCAGTTAACCGATAGCCCGTAACAGGAACCGGGTGTCCCTTGCTGAAGCTGCCGTGAATCC
>JBHNNM010001073.1:0-680 GCA_048563625.1 Gammaproteobacteria bacterium
TGAAGTCTTTTATAACAGGGAAAGACTACATTCTGCCAATGATTATTTATCGCCAAAAGATTACGAAGAACTACAGAAAATGGATTAAAAAACTGTCCGGAAAAGTGTTGACAGATCAATTCTTCTGTCTGTGGCTCGATTTTGGTGTTTAATATTATTGGCTATTAATAATATAGCCATAAAGAAAACACAATGCTTATCTTAATGTGCCAACTTATTGCTTATTCTCACCAAAATATGATTTTTGTTGTAAAAGACCGTTTTAACTATAAATATAGAAAAATCAGATCAGTTTTGATTTAAATATTCTATAAACCTGGCAAAATCGTACAATTAACGGACATTTCGAATTTATTGAAACTTGTCTTTTTAATGGCTTAATTGGAAAATTTTCATACAATTGCAGAAAAATGAAATTGGAATTTTATGGGTATCAGTAAATCACAAGCTCCCAAAAAATTGTACTTACAAAAACCTTGGGTTATTTTTCGGAAGGATTTCTAAGTGAATTTAGTGATGTTTTTATTTGGTGGTCAAAATTTAGCCAATAATAGCGTAGAAAATGGCTCTTCTCCGCTCTGATGAGTGAAGAAAGATGCTAATACTCACAAAACCTGTTGAAATATAAAGCTTCTGACAGTTTTATAAGCAATAGGTAATATGAGTATCAACATCTCACC
>JBHNNM010001074.1:0-679 GCA_048563625.1 Gammaproteobacteria bacterium
GCGTGCGTATGAGTGTGTCTGCGTGCGTGCGTGCGTGTGTGTGTCTGCGTGCGTGTGCGTGCGTGTGTCTGCGTGTGCGTGAGCAAATCAAACACAAATTAAGTAAAATAATTTATTAAATAAAATAAATAAGTTAACCTTGTCGGTGGTTGCTACATTCCGGGGCGTGGACTGGGGTGGCCAGGCAGGGCCGTTCAAGCGAGTGAATGTTCGGTCACACCCCTCTGCACCTGCAAGGTGGGAATGGGAGGACCGGTGTCGTCACTCGGTGAAGAGGTCTAGAAGGACAGTACAGCTGACGGTGGTCAGGGAGACGAGCAGGAATGATGGGGGGTGAAGGTGTTGAGACGGCGGCCTGCAAACTCCAGAAAATTCGAGCTTTGGCTATTTTACAGATTTAATTTTTATTTTACAGATTTTAATTTTTATTTTACAGATTTTTTTTTATTTTACAGATTTTAGTTTGCAGTTTTTATTTTACAGATTTTATTTTACTTGACAGATTTCATTTTGAGAGAGGGTTGATATGTGAGAAGAGTTTAGAAATGTGAATTTGCCTATGACCTGAGTTTGACTGTCCTGAGGTGACCCTGTGTGGTTGACAGGACATTAAAATCCAATTACTACTGTTGCTAGTGCATCATTAGGAGCTGGAGTGTCACCAGCATGTAAAAAAAAA
>JBHNNM010001075.1:0-677 GCA_048563625.1 Gammaproteobacteria bacterium
GACCCTGAGACGGATGTGGCCGAGACGGATGACCCTGAGACGGATGTCCTCGAGACGGATGGCACTGAGACGGATGTCTCCGAGACGGATGGTCCTGAGACGGATGCCCCCGAGACGGATGGCGCCAAGACGGATGCCCCTGAGACGGAGGTCCCCGAGACGGAGGAAGACCGAGACGGAGGTCGCCGAGACGGGAGGTGCGTTTGTTTTTGTTTGTTTGCTTTATTGAACGATTGTGGAAAGCTTTAGTGGGTGTGACTGTCTGATTAGCTTTGAGTGGCGTGTTCATGTAGTCCAACCATATGTCAGTCTGGGTGACAATAGCAATAGCGTCTGTGGGTGTTGGTGGGTGATTCGGTGGGTGTGTATGGGTGCGTGTAGAGGAGGGGATAGCAGAAAGAGCAGGTTTTCTCGTGGGATGTATGTTTGATTATATAATTGCATCGGAGGTCGCCGAGACGGGAGGTGCGTTTGTTTTTGTTTGTTTGCTTCATTGAAAATTGTGGAAGGCTTTAGTGGGTGTGACTGTCTGATGAGCTTTGAGTGGCGTGTTTATGTAGTGCAGCGATGTGTCAGTCTGGGTGATGATGGCAATGGCGTGTGTGGGTGATGGTGGATCGTTGGGTGTGTGTGTATGGGTGCGTGTAGAGCAGCGGATGGCAGACAGAGCTTGACTT
>JBHNNM010001076.1:0-676 GCA_048563625.1 Gammaproteobacteria bacterium
TGATCTCATTTCTTATTTTCATTCTTATTGTTAAATGTTACAATTTCTTTTACTATACAGCTTTGGTGGAAATGTTCAGTATATATATGCGCAGCAAGGAAAGTGTTTTAGGGGTAATATGTGATACCATATCTCAGATCACGCCATTAGCAACACACAGAAACTGGGAAGATTATAGAGCAGGCTAACCATACAGATTTTACCTCATCTTTGATTTTTTGTAGCCTCTTCAGCTTCAGGCAGTTTGTTTTGAAGGCTTCAGACCATTTATAATGATGAACTAGTTCATGTTGGGTCGCGAGATTAAAAGTGAGGCTGGGGTGTCTACTCCACTCTGTTTTCTCTCTAGAAAATCAGCTTCACTGAACTTGGTTTGTAAGTCCCAATGGAGGCATCACATTGTGCTTTTTTATCATAGAATGTAATAGCCTTGGAGGGCAAAAACAGAACCAGTTTTTGGTCCGCCTTCTGTATTGTCACAGTATTCTAGCTCTTCCTGCATTGATGGCCTAGTTCAATAGACTGTGGAAAACACACAGGCACTGCAGATTTAATAGTCCATAAATGCATGATAAGCCACATGGCTCCTCTGGAAACTTTTTAATAGTTGAATCCAAATGAAATAAACATAAGATTGTGGTAGAATGTCTCACTAATGCTGTGACATTTTCTAATT
>JBHNNM010001077.1:0-676 GCA_048563625.1 Gammaproteobacteria bacterium
TTAAAGAGCATTACCCTTATCCGAAGATATGAGCAATTCTAATCTATCAAAAAAATAGATTAATTATAAACACATGACCTATTGTCGTTTTACTGTGTATCTATAATTAATCTCTCTTTTTATTTTTGCACTCCAGCAGATTCTGTTCCTATCCACCGACCACCCGTTACTTTCGAAATTTGTTCAGTTTGGATTTTCAAACTTGCGTAGTGTGCACTAGCACATGAGCAAGGTTTAAAATTCAAAATGGACAAATTTGGTGGGTCTAGCTGGAGTTGAACCAGCGACCTCACCCTTATCAGGGGTGCGCTCTAACCAACTGAGCTATAGACCCGTTTAACTTGTCTTTTTTGCACCACTCGGCGTTGCGACTGCGCTCTTCAGTTGGTCACATACTGGTGTATGCTCCCGCCTTCATCGCTTGCGCGCCTTGATTGGCACAAAAAATCCGGCGTTAAACTCTAACTTTATCTCTTTTTTCGTTGTGAACGAAAAAGACAGTTAAAATACGCCTTCAAGCTCTTTCTGAACGCTCAGCGCTGAACGCTGAACGCTTCTTTCAAATCAAACAATTTGTGTGAGTCCCTGCCAATCTAATGAGCGTTCGTCACAAAGCACATATGTCTTCGCTTCTCGCTAAGTCTTAAAGGAGGTGATCCAGCCCCAGGTTCCCCTA
>JBHNNM010001078.1:0-676 GCA_048563625.1 Gammaproteobacteria bacterium
GGTCTGGTGTCCGAGTGGTTCAGGCGACAGACAAATATGGGTCCTCCCGGTTCAGTAATGAGAGCAGTTTTGTGTTGATGTGGTTTTCGTAGTCTGATGACTAACTGGTTCAGGCGACAGCCAAATGTGCGACCTCCTGGTTCATGATAGCAGTGTTGTGTTTCTGCGGTTTCTGTGGTCTGGTGGCCGAGTGGTTCAGGTGACAGAGAAGTCGGGGACTTCCCGTTTAATGAGAACGGTGTTGCGTTGACGTAGTTTTTGTCGTCTGGTGGCCTAGTGCTACTGGCGACAGACAAATCTGCGACTGAGTGTCTGGTTATTGATAGCAGTGTTGCGTTGATGTAGTTTGGGTCAGGAGTATCTGCCTCTGTGTGTGTGTGTGTGTGTGTGTGTGTGTGTGTGTGTGTGTGTGTGTGTGTGTGCGTGTGCGTGGAAGGCAGGAGCTGGAGAAGGCCATGCTTTCTCTTGGAATGTACTTGATGATTATGGAAGCGTATGGAGTATGTGCGTTCATTAAGTTATTAGGAATGCTAATAGTTTTGAAATTGGTTTGACATGTTTTGCTTGTTATTGCTGTTTTGCTGTACTTAGTGAATGAGTGTCTAGTAGTTAGTTGAAGTGCCTTGTGAAGGCTGATTAAAGTTGATTATGTTGACTTCAGTTGAAGGCTGTCCCC
>JBHNNM010001079.1:0-676 GCA_048563625.1 Gammaproteobacteria bacterium
AGTAAGTAGTATTCATGATGGCTAGGGCTGTGCCGGTCCCCCAGCGAGTAGCTGGGTTGACCTAGTTGGAGATGTGAAATACCAGTGGGACACTCAAAATTCAGTGTTGTTTCATGTTTGTAAGAGGGTTTTTTTCTTCTTTTTTTCTTCTTTTTCTTCGTGCTCTGCTGTTTGGTGTGCTTTCTCTTGAAACATTCAAGGTACAGTTTCTTTTTATACTGTAGGAGGTGGTATGAACTTCTGTTAAATGTTGGTTTTTTGACTGAAGTATGAGATAGCCAGTCGGAAGTGCTCAACAGGGTTACAATGCTTTAATTACAAGCCAACTGTATGTAATGCCTATCAAAAAGGAAGTTGAATGCAGTACTCTGGATCTAAGTACATACTACTTTACTACCTTATGTGTATTTTTATAGCTGAAGAGAAAGTTTAATGTTGTAGAGACTTGTACTGTCAAGTCTTACTACTGTCGCAAGCTGATGTTCAACATTTTATGATTCTGCAGTAAAACTAAAAGCACAAAATCATAAGTTGAATGTAGCACTGTGTTTAAATATATGTTTTTACATTTGTAGTTGAAGAGAAATGTAGAATCTTCAATAATTATTGCACTGTCAAGTCACATTTATGACATTGTCATACTTTGCTGTAATGCTGATGTTCGACACTTTTTGTA
>JBHNNM010001080.1:0-675 GCA_048563625.1 Gammaproteobacteria bacterium
TGGCGACATATCAAGTCAGAGAGGGGCTGAGAGTACAATGTGAACAGGATTGGCCCAAGGACCGAACCCTGTGGAACCCCGAACTGAAGGGGGCTGGGAGAGGACAAGACGTTGTCAACCTTCACAGACTGTTCACGGCCCTCTAAATAGGACGCAAACCAGTGAAGCACAGTGCCAGAAATGCCAAATGTAGTCTCAAGCCTCTGTAACAATATGGGATGGTCCAGCGTGTCAAATGCTGCACTGAGGTCTAGCAAAGCCAGCACTGAGACCAGTCTGTCATCGGCATTTCTGAGAAGACCATCAACAACGCTAAGTAGAGCTGTCTCTGTACTGTGGTTCTTTCTGTATGCAGACTGCCTGATTTCAAGCAGATCGTTTTCTGATAGATGTTTCTGCAGCTGCGTTAAAACTACCTTTTCTAGGATTTTGGAGATGAAGGGCAGATTTGACACAGGTCGAAAATTCTTCAAGTCATTCGGATCCAGTCCAGGTTTCTTTAACATAGGGGTTACTACGGCCTGCTTGAACTGAGGTGGGACGACTCCAGAACCGAGAGAGCTGTTTACTATTCTTGTGATAAGAGGCAGCAGATCGGAAAGGCATTCTTTAGTGAGAGAAGTAGGGATGGGGTCTAACATGCAGGTTTTGGTAGGCGATTCAACAATGAGTTTA
>JBHNNM010001081.1:0-675 GCA_048563625.1 Gammaproteobacteria bacterium
TGTTGTAGTGCCATCAGAATGGCCACCAGCTCAGCCGTGTAGACCGACACGGCTGGTAGAGAGAACGAGTGGGTCATGTTGTTGAACTCGGGAACAACAAATGCGGCACCTGCCGCGCCGTCATCCAACACAGACCCATCGGTGTAGATCTCTAGAAAGTTCTTGTAGTTCCTTTCCAGGAACTCGTTGGCTACAAACTGCGCCACAAGCGGGTTCTCCTCCTTTCTCAGGTTCCCCATGCCCACCTGGACGTTCGCTCTCTCCATCAACCAGGGAGGGTAGGGATGAATGGGCCTCTCAGCCACCCGGGCCCCATCCACCCCCGCTCCTCGAACCAGGTCGCGGATTGAATCGCAGATGGATGAGCAGAGCCGTCCCTGGGCTGGGCCTCGAAAGGACTCTTCTACTTCCTGCGCTGTTGAGTTGGACACTGTCTGGCAGCGGAACTTGTACTTGGCTGCACTAAGCTGGATGTGCTGCCCCAACGGCAGCACACCCGCTTCCCTATACACCAGACTGTGGGGCGCGGACTGCGGTAGCCCGAGGGCTATCCTCAGTCCGTGTACCTCAATCCGGGTGAGACGGGCCAGGCCCGTGTCGGTGATGTGCGGCATGGCCTCCAGGCCGTAGGTCAGTCGCGAGCGCACCAGGCACCGTACCAGACTGACGAGGGTC
>JBHNNM010001082.1:0-671 GCA_048563625.1 Gammaproteobacteria bacterium
CGTGTTGGTTCATATGCACATAGAGTCTGAGAAAGATAACCTGGTAGAGAGCCGTCAAAAAAGCGGTAGACAAAAGTGGCTATCTTGTACTGTGGTCGGAATTTCATCGGTAGCCAGTGCAGTTCTTGCAGGAGTGGTGTCACATGATCGTATTTGGACTTTCTAAGAACAAGTTTTGCAGCGTTGTTCTGGACTCTCTGCAAGCGTGAAATCTGCTTCAAGGGTAATCCTGCAAGGATGGAATTGCAGTAGTCAAGCCTGGATGTTATGGCAGATGAAACGAGTTGGGCAGTTGCACTCTGAGTCAAGTATGGTCGGATTGAAGCTATTCTTCTAAGTTCTAGGTATGCAGCACGGCATACACTGCTGATGTGTTGCTGCATAGACAGTGTCTGATCGAGATGAACTCCTAGGTTCCTAACTGAAGATCTGAATGGTATGCGCTTGCCACCTATGTCTACGCTATCTCTGCCAACCGAACTAAGGCGGGAGGTAGATGCAACGGGAAGAACTTCAGTCTTTTCTGCATTTAGTTTGAGCTTGTTGCTGTACATCCAGCCTACAAGACTTTCAATGCAGGTCTGGATATCACAGAGAAGAGACTGAAACTGATCGGGAGGAGCCCCCTTTGACAACTGGGTATCATCAGCGTATTTGTGATAATCACACTC
>JBHNNM010001083.1:0-670 GCA_048563625.1 Gammaproteobacteria bacterium
TACCAGTATCCAGGACGGCAGTGTGCTGCATGTGACCCATGAAAACCCGGCTCAGCCGGGCAGCGGCTTTCCTTTAACGGTCGGCAGCCAGGTAACGGTGGGGCATAATGTGGTACTGCACGGCTGTACCATTGAAGACAATTGTCTGATTGGCATGGGCGCTATTATCCTTGATGGTGCAGTGATTGACAAAAATGTCTTTATTGCTGCCGGTGCCCTGGTAGCGCCGGGCAAGCGCCTGCAAAGCGGTTACCTGTATGTGGGTTCACCGGCAAAACAATTGAGAGAGCTGACGGAAAAAGAAATTGAAGGTTTGCAGTATTCGGCGGATCATTATGTTCACCTGAAAAATAACTTGTAGTAGTTCCGACCTGATCTGACAGTCGGCTTGACTTAGTGAGAGTTTCCCGTTTTGATTAAAGGTGTGAATCTTTATAACAAAACAAAAGGAGACTCTCATGTTTCATACTAACAATCCTATCATCAAACATAAAGCCGGTTTATTAAATTTAGCCGAAGAATTAGGAAATGTATCTAAAGCCTGTCAGATTATGGGCGTATCAAGAGATACTTTTTACCGATATCAGGAAGTGGTGGATGAAGGCGGCCTGGAAGCACTGATCTCAAAAAGCCGAAGAACGCCTAATTTAAACAATCGTGTTGATCCGGA
>JBHNNM010001084.1:0-667 GCA_048563625.1 Gammaproteobacteria bacterium
TTTTGTGTGTGTGTGTGTGTGTGTGTGTGTGTGTGTGTGTGTGTGTGTGTGTGTGTGTGTGTGTGTGTGTGTGTGTGTGTGTGTGTGTGTGTGTGTGTGTGCGAGTATGTGTGTTGTTTTAATTATTATACTCTTAATCTGTGGCTGTATTTATTTGTACATTAATTTTTAAAAATAAGTAGAATGCATACATACCGGTTGTGTGTACATATAATCTGTGTTTAAACTGACTTGCATATTTTAGCACAGTGTGTGTACTGATATAAAATATATATGTAGTGTGTGTGTGTGTGTAATCAATAGTTAATGCACTAGGCCTATACTCTTTTTTTGTTGTTGTTGCTTTTGGCCATAATTTTAATTTCCTGTGTTTACAGAGGACAAATGAATATTCTTGATTCTTAAAAAGCAATAATGCATAGATATAAACTGTATGTTGCTGAAATGTACACTGTTATGATTCAGACCTCTTTAAGTTTCGATAAAATTTTATAATTTGACTAGAAGAAGAAAAAATGAAGTGAGAAGCCAAAAGGTAAAACTCATGCCACATTCCTTCAGTTTATACTAAGTTAGTAAGTAGCAGTGGGTGTAATATGAAAAGCTATATTCTGAACTACTCCAGGGTTTTTAGACAGGAGAAATAATTAAATGTGTGCTTGTCTGT
>JBHNNM010001085.1:0-666 GCA_048563625.1 Gammaproteobacteria bacterium
AGCTTTTTGTAATGCAACCATTCGGCTGCTATCTTGTCATATGACATCGTTAATGTCGCATTATATTTGTCTACATCAAATGTATTTTTTAAATATTGTTTGAACAGGTGCAGTTGAGGTATATTCTTGTTGATCTTACAAGTATAAATATAGAATTTTGCACGCAAAATTATCAAATCAAAGGTGCTGTCCGATTTAATTTGGCTGTCGTAACCAAAAAGTACAAAATTTTCATTAAGCGTTACTGTCCTCGCATTTGAGCTCCCGGTATTAAGTGTAGTCTGGAACTGTTCCCAAAAAGACTTTACGTACACACATCTCCAAAAAATGTGATTAATAGAGTCTCTTTCCTGTCTACAAAAAGAACAGTTAATGTCATTTTCAATACCCATGTGCATTAAAACAATATTGGTAGCTAATATCCTATGTACAAGTCTTATCTGGAACCATTTTAGTTTTATTTCTTGGATGTTTTGCATTTTCTTAAAGTTTCTGCTCCAGTCAATGTCTGTATTCAATCTTGCTTCCCATTTTTCACAGCACTTAGGTTTATCTTTACCCTGTGTAAGCATTTCATAATACAGGCGTGAGCCTTTTTGTTGACTGTAAATAATCTTAAGCGTCTTTGTCAAATCGGTTGAACTGTTACTCTCAACTGTTAGTCCC
>JBHNNM010001086.1:0-666 GCA_048563625.1 Gammaproteobacteria bacterium
AGCATCTCTGTGGTGTCCACCATGCTGCCTTTTGCTGTACAGACTCTAGGCGGTTGATCAGCTTGATGTTGTTTGGGTGCCAGATAGAGCTTGCATATTCCAGGACTGGTGTGACAACTGCCTTGTACTTGTAGGCCCTGCCTTTTACTAAAGAGGAGCCGATCTTCAGGGTTCTTCCCAGAACCTAGGGTCCTGCTTGCTTTGTTGGTGATGTTGATATGTCTCCCAGGTGGCGTCTGAGGTCAGTGTGACACCCAAGAAGTGAGTACTGTTGACTGACTTGAGCATCTGGCCATGCAGAGCATGGTAGTGTTTCCTCTTGCTTTTAGTAACACTTAGGATGTCACATCTGTCCAGGTGGAAGCACATGTTCCATCTGCCTTCTCATTACCCATACAGAAATTGTTTAGATCATTTTGGAGTATTGCTTGATCTTCAGCTGTGGAGATGGGGCACTGACAGATGGTGTCATCTTCAAACAATCTCAGTCTGGAGGTAGGCTGTTGTGGCAGGTCACTGATGTATAGGACAAACAATTCTGGGCCAAGAACACTGCCTTAAGGCACCTCTGAGTCCCATGGGACAAAGTTCGACCTCATACCATCAACATGACACTGACAGCTTGTTGATCTCTCAGGAAGCTCTTGATCCATGTGTTTGTTCTAC
>JBHNNM010001087.1:0-666 GCA_048563625.1 Gammaproteobacteria bacterium
GTCTATGATATAGTGTTCTAAAATGTACAAATGTGTATGCTAAGTTAAGCGGTAAAATTTGCAAATAATCTTCAGGTGCAAACACGTTTTTAAACATTCGATAATTGTAATAGATTTCTTTTGATTCAATTTCTGAGGACCACTGTTGGATATACTGATCTCGTAAAACTCGTGTAACCTTAGACTTAAACCACTGGTTAGAGTAATTCAAGTCAAACTGATGTGTCCACATACCACTTAGGCCAATCCCGTTAAGGACCGTCTCAACAGTGGACAAAAATGGCGATTTATATTTTCCCTCCCTGTACATTTCATAAAGGAATTTGTACATAATATTTGAAAACTTAAACTTGTAATTTATATTTACCAGTTTAAACCAAAAATTTAGCATCCTACACTTTGCCTGGACCTCAAGCAGAAACCGTCCATGTTCACCATAAACCATACAACTTGGGATAGATTTCAATTTCAAGATTATCTTATAAAAGCATAGCTGTAGTTTTGATGCAAGGTTTGTCATCATAAGGCACCATACCTCACAACCATACAACAAAATGGGGACTATCAATTTATCAAACAACTCAGTTTGGATATCCAAAGGCAACATCAGCTTTCTCAACTCACGTAGTCGTCACACTGTTTGAAAGTAGATTTACTGAAACAAAC
>JBHNNM010001088.1:0-665 GCA_048563625.1 Gammaproteobacteria bacterium
CACTTAGAGTATCCAGCTGACTGCACTTATCTGATTTTTCAGAACGCTGGTGTTTATTTTCTGAAATGTTTTTTATCAGTTCGAGCAAAATGCGGGGATCAAAGGGTTTGGCAAGGATTTCAAGTACTCCCAGCTGGGAAATTGACTGATCTTTTGAAAAGCCGGCATCAGCACTGAGAACAATAAAGTCAGTATCAGGATGTTCGTTATGTAGTTCAACCTGAATAATACTGTTTTAAGCCTGACCTCAAGCCAGGTTTAACGCGGCTGATGTTCCGCTTTGATAACCCCCCCATCAAACCGGAAATAATTTTGAGCCACAAAAGCCGGAGCTTATTGAGGATCTTTCTTAAGTTATGACCAGCGGCTACCATAACCACATTAATGGCATCACCGACTGCACCTTTGAGATAGCAGCGCTCTAAACGGCCATTGTTTTTCATATGACCGATTTCAGGCTCAATCGCACTGCGCCGTTTTAATGCCTTTTTAATACTTCGGGTAACGCCTCGCTTCTGACCTGAGATAAAAACTTTAGTATCTTTTCATAGGTATGATCTTTAGGAATTGAAATGAAGCCAATTTGATGATCAAATAGTTGTTATTCAGGCAATTATTCATCAACAAAAAGGCTTCAAATGAAAAGTACCACATTATCAAAAAAA
>JBHNNM010001089.1:0-665 GCA_048563625.1 Gammaproteobacteria bacterium
GAACCAGGGCTGATTCGCCAAATTGTTCAAAGCGTTGTACCCATTTTCTGATACTTGTCCGGCTGGCACTCAGCAATTGGGAAACCTGTTTTCTGCTGTAACCCTCATTCAGGAGTAAAATGGCTTTAGCCCGTCTTCTGTAGTTACCATCTTTGTTAAATTGTACGACTCTTTTTAACCGTCGGCGTACAGGACGGCTCAGTTCCGTTATAATATTATTCATATTTAAGCTTTGTTTAATCAGGTTTTTTTGGTTAATTTCTTTGATCGATAAACAAAGCTTAAGTTCCATTTATATGGACACCATTTCGGAACAGTTATTTAGTTCATCATAAGCACCTTCTGCAGTCTGTGCCAGAGATATAGCATCAGCCGAATTTTGTACACCCTGGTTATAACCTCTGATCTGTGCTGTAAAGCGTGAAGCAATGGCCAATCCGGCCGCATCATCTTTTGCACTGTTAATCCGTAAACCAGAAGACAGTCGCTGTAAAGCTGTTTGCAACTGAACTGAAGTTTTATTCAAATTACGCTGAGCGTTTAATGAATAGATGTTAGGGGCTGTTGATCTTTTGTGGTTAAAAAATAGGCAGCATGGTATTTGTTAAACAAGTATAATGGTTTTGTGAAAAATCAACATACAAGAACACTTACCATGCCAAGAA
>JBHNNM010001090.1:0-665 GCA_048563625.1 Gammaproteobacteria bacterium
GTTTGACACTAATACCATCACAACCTGTAGATTTCTTATTATCCAGCTTTGAGATAGATATTCCTACTTCGAATACAGATATAGGAGGAATTGAAAATGTGGTATTTTGAGAGATTCGATCACTGCAAAAGTTTAGTAACCTATCAGGACAATTATACTGAGACCCATCGGTTTGATCGTCTGGTAAGAACTTGGAGACTACAGATACGAAGTGGGCGTTAAAGATGTCTGGTGTGAGTTCTGATGGAAGATTATTGTTTGCAGGCTGTGGCCTTTAGTGAGTGTGTTGATAGTTCTCCACATGGATAATATAACTGCTTTATTTCCGGCAAGGTCATTAAAATATTTTTTCTTGGCTTCCCTTACAAGGTAGTTGACACGGTTACGTTGTTGCTTATATTCTACAAATTTCTTTTGCTTCCTACATTTGTCCTTCAGTAACATGGCTTGATTTATATCAGCGTTCAGCCATGGTAGAAGGGTCTGGTGTTTCACCCGCTTCTTTTCGAGGGGGGCATGCTTATTAATAACATCAAGAAATACGTCAATCCAGTGTGACAGTGCCACATTGGGGTCGCTAAAATTGTACACATTTTCAAAGGGGATTACGTGCAAATCCATCAAAAAACCTCTTTCATCAAACTGTTTGAAACATCGGTAAACAA
>JBHNNM010001091.1:0-663 GCA_048563625.1 Gammaproteobacteria bacterium
AACTGTCCAAAGAGCACGGAATTAAACGGCGTCAGAACTATAATCGGGTTGGGCCGCAATATGTGTTAATGGCCAGTCGTTATGCTCATGCAAAACAGTTTAAACGCATGAAGAAAATGAACAATAAACTGAAATCCCGTTTAGGTCGTGTTAAACGGGATATTGAACGACAACTGCCCAATTATTCTGTTGATATTCAGTCATTGTTTGAAGTGGCTCTGGAACAGGCTCAGAAACTAATAGAGCAGGAGTTGCACAGTAAAAACAAACTTTACAGTTTACATGCTCCTGAAGTTGAGTGTATCAGTAAAGGCAAGGCTCATAAGCCTTATCAATTTGGAGTTAAAGCCAGTATCGCGGTAACCAACAAAGATGGCTTTGTTATTGGGGCTCAAAGTTGTCCGGGCAATCCTTATGATGGACATACCTTGCTGCCACAACTGGAGCAGATAAAACAGATTACAACAGTCCAACCGGAACAATGCTTTGTTGACAGAGGTTATCGTGGACATGAAGTAAAAGATACTAAAATTTTTATCTCAGGTCAGAAGCGAGGCGTTACCCGAAGTATTAAAAAGGCATTAAAACGGCGCAGTGCGATTGAGCCTGAAATCGGTCATATGAAAAACGATGGCCGTTTAGAGCGCTGCTATCTCAAAGGTG
>JBHNNM010001092.1:0-663 GCA_048563625.1 Gammaproteobacteria bacterium
TCTCCACGTCACACGGCCACATTCCACGTCACACCATCATTCCTCACCATATCGCCCATTTCATATCACACCAGCACCTCTCGCAATACACTATTCCACTTTGCAATACCATATTTAAAATCGCACCACTGATATCGGCCACATTATGCATCACGCCACATCTCGCATTGCATCCCATTTTACATTACGTTCCACATAACGCCACATTCCATGTACTCCACGCCACATTTAAGATCACGCCATATATTGGCCACACTCGATCTCGCTCTCTGGTGGTCGGCCCACGTGGCCCCACACGGTGTGTCTTTATTGCTTGCCTCTGTCAGTTCACGATGTACACTACTGAAACTGCATTTGGCACTCTCACTACTTGTTGTGGCTTGTACTTTTCCCAATTTGACAAGTCACTGTCGGCTGACATGCATTGTGTGTTTGGTCCATTCTCTGCCACTGTCGGTCATGGTGAATGCCCCCTCCCCACACCCTCCTTCAACTGTCACCCAGGTATTATTGTCAACAGTAAATTTTGTCATGGGCGATTGTGAGGAGCTAAAGATTGTTACGTTTAACACAAATGGCTTGGGGGAATTTAAACAGAGGAAAGATGTTTTTGACTTTCTCCACAAACAAAGTGCAAATATTTTCTTGCTACAAGAAACACAC
>JBHNNM010001093.1:0-663 GCA_048563625.1 Gammaproteobacteria bacterium
CACGTGGATGTACAGACGAGTGGTTTTGTGGGACTGGGAATTAATGTATTTCCAGGATTATGTGTATCTTATTCTTGTGTACCGTGTTGTGTATGTTGATATGAGCACTTGCTCAAGTCAGTTAAACCATTTGAGTCTTGAGTATTGAGTCTCTCTCTCTTTGTCCCCATGAATGTGCCAGAGCAACGCGCACTGGGAATAAATAATAACAAGATTATAAAATAAGGTCAAATGAAAGACTGAGCACAGTTTGGTTCTTTGGCTGTCGCTAACACACCGATCACTTGCTAAAAGAGCGTATTGCTTGAGGGTAAAAACTGTTCTGAAATCTAGAGGTTCTAGCCCTCATGGCTCTGTATCTGCGTCCTGAGGGAAGGGGCTGGAAGAGGTGGTTGGCTGGATGCGATGTGTCCTGAACTATGGCCATCACTTTGCGGTCTGATCGCAGGGAGTGAATGGAGGCAATTGGTTTCATGTCACTGCCTATGATTTTAGAGGCTGTTCGAACTATCCTCTCTAGTTGATCTTTGTCTTTCTGACACGCGCTGCTGTACCAGACAGTGATGGAAAATGTCAGAATGCTCTCAATTGCAGCGCGGTAGAACTGAGTCAGTATGGAATGACTGACTTTGAATTTCTTTAGCTGTCTCAGGAAGAAAAGTC
>JBHNNM010001094.1:0-662 GCA_048563625.1 Gammaproteobacteria bacterium
CGGGATTTTGAAACTTTGCCCGTGAACACGGGTTCATCCACCCCACAACCTATCCCGTCATGCCGCCGTGCACACTTTTCCCGCCTTTCCGACCATAAAGACTTCATGATTCTCGCCAGTCAGCTTAGCCATACCACACGACCATAACCTCTGCGAACTTGCAGCGGACCTGTCAGTTTTAACGTGGACTGTTTTAACTTTCGATCTTTCGTCATCCCCTGCCTCCATGTTCTTTAACTGATGCCATTTGTGAGTAGATTTAACATAGTTTTACAGATTTTGTTTTACATGACGCTAACAGTCCAAAATCGCAGCTGACGCTCGAATTTCCTGGACTTGCATGTCTCCTTCTCAATGCTGTTCACCTCTTCCACTCCTGTTTGTCTCTCTGGTCTCCTACAACTGTACTCTTCTTCCCGCTCTCTTCACCCCAGTGGCGGCACCTGTCCCCAACCACTCCCATCCTGTATGTGCACGGGCGGTGTAGTCCGTTCATTCACTAGTCGCTTGGGCCAGCCTCTGTCTGGGCTCACCGCCACTCCACGGCGGTAATGTACCATCTGTCGGCAAGTTTTTTTTCTATCTTTTCTCAACTAAACTAGCATTAAAACATTTTTTCTTACGCTTAATTCGTGGTTGATTTGTGAGTGATTGTGTGTGTG
>JBHNNM010001095.1:0-662 GCA_048563625.1 Gammaproteobacteria bacterium
CATGGCAACAGGCTACAAGTTACTACAGAGTATATTAGCATGGCACTGTAATGACTTGTAAGACAGTCTGATGCACCAGGCCCTCCTACAGTTAGCTATTGCTAGGTTGAACACTAAATAATTTTTTTAATGACATCAGTGCCTTTGTTGGCACCCAATTAGTGGACAATAAATGGGCCCATATCAGTTTTTTTAAACTTGCAGGAGAGTGGAGTAATTCTGCCTATAAGACTTACTGCCTATAAGAGTTACTGAACTCAGTAGAGTGCTTCACTGGGGTCCATATTTCATGAAAATCACAAGGGATACAAGGAAAAATTCATTTTGCAAAATACTATTTTTAAAAAAAAGGGGAGGGGGGTTAAAAATGAAAAAGGGGTTGGGGGGTGGGGGTGGGGGGAGTCAGTCTCAACTGAGACCAGTGGGTTCATTCTTTTTATAGAATGAAAATTAGAAAAAGTACATATTGTCAAAATTCAATGCATACAACATGAACACACACACACACGCACACACACCCAGACCCACACACGAATGCATGCACATGCACACACACACACACACACACACACACACACACACACACACACACACACACACACACACACACACACACACACACACACACACACACACACACACACACACACACACACACACAC
>JBHNNM010001096.1:0-661 GCA_048563625.1 Gammaproteobacteria bacterium
CGTATTAATATCATCCACACCATCAGGCTTACAAAATCAGATAGATAATCTTGAAAAAGCCTCTAAATCGTTGGGCTTGACAGTAAATCTTGATAAAACAAAAGTTATGATTTTCAGAAAAGGAGGACATATTGCGGCAGGGGAAAAATGGTTTTATGATGGTAAGGAAATGGAAATAGTAAACAGTTACAAATATTTGGGGTTCACTCTAACAACAAAACTGTCAAACAACTCCGCTTGCGAAGAATATGCTAGCAAGGCCAAAGGCAAAATTTTAGATTTAATGAAAACTATGTGGTCTCTTGGCAGTCTGGACACGTCTTTGTTTTTCAAACTCTTTGATGCACAGATTAAGCCAATGTTGTTGTATGCATCAGAAATATGGGGAATGTTGAGGTTGACGGCCATCGAGACAGCTCATCTTTTTGCTTGTAAAAGGTTATTATGTGTTAGCAACAAAACACCAAACCATATGGTATACGGTGACACTGGACGCTATCCTTTGTACATCGAGAGCACCTTATCTTCCCTCAGATACTGGCTAAAGCTACGGAGAATGCCCACAGAACGATTTCCAAAACAAGCGCTGATTATGATGCAAAATGATATAGACAACAATGGTTCAAGAAACACTAGGAGTTGGGCAAGCGACATCAAACCT
>JBHNNM010001097.1:0-659 GCA_048563625.1 Gammaproteobacteria bacterium
GCTTCCCGGCCGTCGCCCACCGCCACATTGAAGAGGACCAGGAAACAAAGGCATCATGTTTGGTGAGTTGAGATTTTTGTTTGTGCCGGACTGTGTTGGTGTATTATTTGAACACTTTCACGAATGTTTTCTGTTAGAACTGTCCTAGGCGACAAGGCCTCTGAAGTGGGGCAAGTGCCAAGCTTTTGAAAGTCGCCCACAAGCACACTGGACAGGAAGAGGAGCAGTAATCGAAGGCGTCATGTTTGGTGAGTTGAGTATTTTGCTGTTGTTGTGTTTTGTTTTTTTGCCTTATTTTAGGAGTGTGCATGGGTGTATGGGAATGGATGTGTGAGTGAATGTCTTTAAATTGCCATTCTTGTGCGCAGACTCTGGACCGTGGAGAAAGATGTCTAGGGCCTGACCTGCAATGTCCGCGATAACGACATCATCAGGCTCCACATGTCCGAGTCACCAGGAGTCAGCCTGGGGAGCTGTTGAAGCCATCCAGGAAAGGGTTATTGTGGAGGCTGTTAGAAAGGGCATTGTTGTCGGGAAATGTTGCATTATGTGTTGAACACATCTACAAATGTTTTTTGTCAGTACTGTCCTAGGTGAGAAGTCCTTCGACGTGGAACAGGCCTCAGCAGCATCTGCCAAGCTTCCCGGCCGTCGCCCAC
>JBHNNM010001098.1:0-659 GCA_048563625.1 Gammaproteobacteria bacterium
CCCCTTCTAGCGAAGGCTTTTCCTGCAGTGTCAGTATAGGAATATCACGGTTAGGCCCATACAGACAGACTGTCAAAAAATCCCTATCCATTATTGTTACAGTAACAAATAATTATGTAGTATCCTAAAATATCCTTCTACACCTTTTTCATTAACAAATAAAAAATAAAAAAACACACCTAAATTACTGTTAAATAATATGGCAACACCTCTCGAGTTTGGGTTATACGATGCAAAATAAGACTTATATCCCCACTCAGGCATACGCAAAGGTCGCATAAAGTTAAAATCATTTTTCTGAATGCACGTGGTCATATGCTGTCAAAATAAAGCCAGAAAACTCACATACAAATACACAGAAAAAAAGACATGGTCTACAGATCAATACAGTCCAACAAAGAATGTTTACAACAAAGGATGAAAGCTGTGGCGCGCGGTGGAGGGCGAAGCGAGGAGAGAAAGTTCGCAAGAAAAAAGTGGACATAAAAAAGGGATGGGGGGTGATCAAAACACACACACGCAACACGCACGCACTCACACACACGCGCACTCTCTCTCTCTCTCTGTCACACACACACACACACACACACACACACACACACACACACACACACACACACACACACACACACACACACACACACACACACACACACACA
>JBHNNM010001099.1:0-658 GCA_048563625.1 Gammaproteobacteria bacterium
GAGAAGCACAGCCTCTTTGTGTGTGTGTGTGTGTGTGTGTGTGTGTGTGTGTGTGTGTGTGTGTGTGTGCATTCTTACGTGAGTGCGTGTCTGTGTCTGCGTGCGTGCGATGGTATGTGCGTGTGAATCAATGTGTGGCACCTCCTTGTATTGACCGTAAGAGAGGCCCGAACTCTCGGTTGCTTTTGAATTTGATCCCTGGACGTCCTTTTACAATGTTTTCCATATCTTTATATGACGACATTAGGAGAAAAGAAGCTAGTCAGAAAGAGGAATTTGCGAATTCTTTGTACCTATCAAACACCTTTTAAGGCCCCTTGTTTGTGGGTATCCGAGAGGTACAGGAAAGGGTTTCTGAGAGGATAGAAAAGGTACCAGGGCGGTACGTGGATGGTACCTTGAAAGCTTCTCGTGTGGCGGAGAGAGGGAGACAGAGAGCGATCGGAAATAGTGTAGTCGTGTGTGAGTGTGTGTGTTTGTGTGTGTGTGTACATGCGTTCTTCCGTGCGTGCGTGCGTTCGTGCGTGTTTGTGTGTGTGTGTGTGTGTGTGTGTGTGTGTGTGTGTGTGTGTGTGTGTGTGTGTGTGTGTGTGTGTGTGTGTGTGTGTGTGTGCGACGTTTTGTGTATGTGTATAGAATTTCTTGCACCTCCTTGTAC
>JBHNNM010001100.1:0-657 GCA_048563625.1 Gammaproteobacteria bacterium
GGCAGTCGTTTAATTTCTTCTTTTGTATAACGTGTCCCATACTTTCCGGGTCGTCCCCGGCCTTTAGGTTGCCAGGGTTGTTTATATAATACGGTATCGATTCGAACCTGACCGATAACCGACATATTATAAGCCTGTACCGGTTCAATAAAAGAACGGCGCATATACCAACTGTCCACCAATACGGTAACCGCTTTATCTTTTAGCGGTTCCAGCAATGCCCGGATAAGACTTCGGGCAATCACCAGTTTACCAGTGTTACCGGCCTGTGGTGTTAAACGTAATAACAATGGCAGAGCCGTATTACAGCCAGAACGCTTAACAATTGCAGCCAGTGCCACCCAACATTGCCCTCTGACATACTGGGACAGATTGGTTTTATTACCATGCTGGTGGTGTATCTGACTCATGGGTGCCTTTTTGGAATGACGCAGCACAATAGAATCATCAATGGCCAGATAAACCGGACTATCCCCAAACAGTTTTAAAAACAGGGCTGTCCACTGTCTCATCAGTTTAAGATAAGACCACTGGCCGGTTTCAAGCCATTTATAATAACCGGGCCATTGCCTGGCCATGCCTATTATCCAGATGGCACTGGTTGCAAACCCTGATTGAGTTAATAAACTGCCCATTAATAACTCAATAAAGGTTTTT
>JBHNNM010001101.1:0-657 GCA_048563625.1 Gammaproteobacteria bacterium
CACACACACACTCACACACACACACACACACACACACACACACACACACACACACACACACACACACACACATGTAGGGACTGACCTCACGAAATACCACCGTTTATTGACTTGACCTTCCATTGTCTATTACCCCACTGTCGGTCTTTATGTGTACTAGCAGATCCAGTTGTTTTTTCTTTCTGCGCTATACCTCTTGCAGTGATCTTTGTCTTACTTTTGTTTTTTGAATACTTCAGGTATTTTGTTCTTTTTGTGCACTGGTAATGTTTTTATATTTTTCTGATCTACCCCTTCTTTGTCTGCCCTCTTGCTTCTTTGGACATTTTTGCCTGGAAACGTATGTGCGTATTACAGGGTTTTCATGTGCCTGTGACCATGTTTCCAATCACTTTGTGACAGTCATAGTTCGGCTTGGCACTGGGGTTATGTGTAAATGCACGTGCGTGAACGGGATTTCGTGTGAACTACTGCCTAACCAGCATATTCGGCCTTTGTGTCATTCCCGGTTTTTTCACGTGATGATTCAGCGTGCCCTAGATGTGGTTCGGGTGTGTTGTATTGAATGGGAGATGGAACTGTTTACCTATTGTCTGTTGTACTACTGTTGTACCTGGCGAAGCAGCTACCAAAATTCTGATGTGTTGATAACTTTGG
>JBHNNM010001102.1:0-656 GCA_048563625.1 Gammaproteobacteria bacterium
TAGTGGGTGAGATGTTGATACTCATATTACCTATTGCTTATAAAACTGTCAGAAGCTTTATATTTCAACAGGTTTTGTGAGTATTAGCATCTTTCTTCACTCATCAGAGCGGAGAAGAGCCTGCATTGAAACGGTCGGCTGAGTCAGATGCAGCTCGTCTGCGGCCTTGGTATAGCCGCCCAAGCGAACCACGGCTTCAAAGATCTGCAACTGTCTTAGTGTTACATGACGGATTAAATTTTTGGCCAGTGAATATATTATAGAGGATTGCCTATGTGTTTTATAAAAATTATCGATTTTACTTTATACATTGCCTGCAACATAATTTCAACCAACGGAAACTTTGAAGGCTTTTAACAGAGGTTCAAAGTGACTCATTTAAAACAAATATTAAACACATTGGTTTAACCACAGGAGAACAAAATGGCCAAGACCTATGATGCGGGTGTAAAAGAATACCGCGAAACGTACTGGATGCCTGAATACACCCCGAAAGACACTGATATTCTGGCGTGTTTTAAGGTAACCCCTCAGGATGATCTGTCAACACTTTTCCGGACAGTTTTTTAAGCCATTTTCTGTAGTTCTTCGTAATCTTTTGGCGATAAATAATCATTGGCAGAATGTAGTCTTTCCCTGTTATAAAAGACTTCAAT
>JBHNNM010001103.1:0-656 GCA_048563625.1 Gammaproteobacteria bacterium
TCTGGAAATTTGCAAGGTAATAAGGCTTATTTTACCAAAAACTTGCAAATTTAACACCCAAAACTCACCAACATTTCCTTATAAATCAATACACTATGATTTGTTCAGGGCGGACTAAATAACACTGAAACCAATGCGTATTCTGCTGATGGTGAACAACAAAACGATGCGGTCGCCAAGACCGTTCTGGCCAATGCACCGCCAACCTGGTCGAACAACGACCACGTGGCTAACAACTGCAATCAAGAAATTAGCTGTTGCAGACTTTGCTGCATGGCAGCCTTAAACGCCGCATCGGTTGACAATAGCTTATACAGGTCCAGCTCATTACGCCTGTTCTTTAGCATCACCTCTTCAAATATCTTCTCGAAAGCCAGCTCGCGATTATGTGTGTCCTGGTTATTCTTGTATTTTTCCTCGAAGTCGGGATGTGCTTTAATGCTGTCGGCAATATTAATGAATTTTATGCCCTGTTCTTCCGGGGTGGCGCTCCAGCCCTGGAACCAGCGTTCATTGAAATTACGGATAATCTCATCTAAATAGCTGATCCTAAAAGGTGTCCACCCCTATAACCTTTTCTGTTGAATTTCAGAACCAGGAAAGTGGGACACATTATTCATAAATTTCCTAACATCTTCCATCAGACTTTTCATTGT
>JBHNNM010001104.1:0-656 GCA_048563625.1 Gammaproteobacteria bacterium
AGGGTCTCTCCACACTATTGTTTCACCGGTGGAGTGAAGTTCCTTCAAGGGGAGGGGTCCGCGGTGATTCACCGTATGAAAAACTACCTGCTTTACAAAAATGCCACTTGTCTGTGTTCTCCAAGTGCTGTTTTTTAGAGCTTTTAGCTAGGCCTTCTTCTATCAGAACTCTTCTTCTTCTTAGTGGTTTTGTTGTTCTTTTCAGCATTTTGTAGGGCTCTGTTCTTGTCAGAGTGGTTTTCATAGGGCTCCATTCTGATCTGAATGCTTCATTTTAGGGCTTTTGCTTTGGCCTTCATCAGCCCAGCAGTTGTTGTTACTTGTTGGTTTTGCTCCATTTAGCATTTCATAGGACTCCTTCCATTCTGAATGCTTCCTTTGGGGTCTTTTTCATATGCTTCTTCTACCCAGGACCCAGCTGTTCTTGTGATTTTGGTCTTTTTAGTGTTTCCTAGGGCTCCTCTCTTCTTAGTGTGCTGTTTGGGGCATATTCCACATGTGTCACAGACTGTGGCAGGGTGCTTGCACTTGTAAGCAGGTGGTAAACAGGCTCAAGATCCCCCAGGGTCTCTCCACACTATTGTTTCACCGGTGGAGTGAAGTTCCTTCAAGGGGAGGGGTCCGCGGTGATTCACCGTATGAAAAACTACCTGCTT
>JBHNNM010001105.1:0-655 GCA_048563625.1 Gammaproteobacteria bacterium
CTCGCTATGATAAGCTGGAAAGAAACTATGCCAGTACATTAGCGTTAGGCTGTTGTATGGTGTGGCTTCCTATGTGGAATGGTTAAATTTTGTACACAAAAGATCAACAGCCCCTAGTCTTTTTAATGGATTAAGTTGAAATTTTTAAATAATCACTGAAAAAAGCATATTGGCTATGAAAATTCAATATGTAAATTTTTACCAACCGCATGAGCGACACACTCTAAAACTTCCAAAGTGATTGAAGAATTTTCCGGATCAAGAATTCGGTCTAATTGAGAACGACTGGTTTTTAGTTCTTGAGCTAAGGAGCTTTTGGTGATATATTTGTTCTTCCATAATATTTCAATTTTATACTGAAAATCACAGTGAATAGTAAGATAGATTAATTAAATTGTTGAAAATAGATCATAAAGAAATAATAATATTTTTACTTTATGATCTATTTTTGCCTGTTGACAGTTAAAGACTCATATGTGTTAGGCATTTACCTAAAGTTGATTACCTGCCACAAATTTCTTTAATGTATGTGTAGACAGTGTAAATCAAACTGTGTATCCGCTCTTATTTAAATATAAGGAGCCAACTGCTCCTCAAACTCGATTATAAATCGATACATTGCTGCTTTCCAATTTCTGATGGGCATTGTCCATTT
>JBHNNM010001106.1:0-654 GCA_048563625.1 Gammaproteobacteria bacterium
CTAATCAAGCCTTTCCTTTATTTTATATTCCAGAGCTACATACCAAAAAATGACTTTAATTTGTCCCAGAAGCTTTTCTTATGTTTGGGCTGTACGGTTCTGACCGGAACCTGCTGTTTCTTTTTGGACAGTTCTTTCTGTAACTGCTGCTGAAAATCAGCCGACATCATGACGGTGGCTTCGCTTTGGGTATCCGTTCCTGCCGTGGAAAATGGAGCATCCTTGAAAAAAACAATTTGATGTTTGCCAATGGTAATAATATCACCGTCTTTTAAATGATGACTGTTAATTTTTTTGTCATTAACAAAAGTACCATTGGTACTGTTCATGTCCACCAGTTCGGGACCTGAAGCAGTGGCATAAACCGTAGCATGATGGCCGCTAATGGCCAGGTTATCAATGGTTATATCATTACTGGCAGCCCGGCCTATGGTAATGTCCTGCTTGTCCAGCACAAATTCCTGAACATCCTGCCCATCAAATCGTAATACCAGTCTCATCAGTACTCAGCACTCCATTTATAAAGAATCTAAATTGGGAATTATCTAAATTAATAATAGACCATAAACAATAGTTTATCACAGGTTTTTAAAAAAGTTTTGGACTTTTTTTATGGCTCTTTTAGGTTCATTCTATTAGGCGACAATTATCTTG
>JBHNNM010001107.1:0-653 GCA_048563625.1 Gammaproteobacteria bacterium
GTTTTTATTTCCGTGTTTCATTGAGTCGCTATGTTTTATTGTTAAATGTATTGAATGCTTTATGTAAATGACGAGCCAGAAGGCAAATTTCTCTACACAGAGACAATAAAGTTGTATTGTGTTGTACTTTACTTTCATCTGAGTAGTAGACTGTTGCACTGCGCCATACTGATAGTGTATGGCAGCCCAAAGGAACAGGCATGGACCTATATATACATAATGTAAGTCCATGGCAACAGGCTACAAGTTACTACAGAGTATATTAGCATGGCACTGTAATGACTTGTAAGACAGCCTGATGCACCAGGCCCTCCAACAGTTAGCTGTAGCTAGGTTGAACACTAAATACATTTTTTTACGACATCAGTGCCTTTGTCGGCATCCAATTAGTGGACAATAAATGGGCCCATGTCTGTTTTTTTGTTAACTTGCAGGAGAGTGGAGTAATTCTGCCTATAAGGCTTACTGCCTGTAAGAGTTACTGAACTCAGTAGAGTGCTTCACTGGGGTCCATATTTCATGAAAATCACAAGGTATACAAGGAAATTTCATTTTGCAAAATACAAAAAGAAAAAGAAAAAAAAGGGGGTGTTAAAAACAAAAAAGGGGTTGGGGGGGGGGGGGGAGCCAGTCTCATCTGAGACCAGTGGGTT
>JBHNNM010001108.1:0-653 GCA_048563625.1 Gammaproteobacteria bacterium
TAAAACTTATAAAGTAGCAATATTAATAGAGGTCCTACCACTAGGTATGAATGTTGTTGAACTAATGAGAAAATGTGTTGCTTTGTGCAGATTGCAACAGCTACCGGACACCTCCCCCTCCCCCCCAGTCCATTGTAAATGGGGGGAAAAGGGATAACAAGCTTCAAAGACAAGTAGATGAAAGGTAAGGGCACTGTTCACATAATCCTAGTGTGATGTGCAATCTCTGTGTAGATTAGACAGGTCTACAAGATGCACCAAAAAAGAAAGAAAAAAGTGCAGTATTTACATGGATAAACAAGACAGTAGTGAATGACCATTAGTAGTACTTCTTTATTTGATGTTTACTTGAGTACTTTGCACACCTTCCCAGCCCCAAGAATTCGGTTGCCCAGAGCAGTAGTTTAAAAATAGCACAGCTGGTCTCACAGTGCTGCAGCAGAGGTCAGATAGGGTGCAACACTGCCACAGTGCCAGCCAGTGTCCATTTCATTGTGGCCTGTGTTGTTTACTATCTTAATGACCCTGTTTCAGCAAGTTGTGAAGTTTTTGTTGTATCATCGGTTGTGGCATCAAGGTTAGCTACAGCATTTTTAACAGGAAATTAAAACCTGTTCTTACCAGTGTTTAACAGATGTCTAGCCTGTGAATAA
>JBHNNM010001109.1:0-653 GCA_048563625.1 Gammaproteobacteria bacterium
TGTGATCAAGTTAGGACTTTTATCCTTGTTCAATGAGCAACAGATCTGACACAAAGTGCAACCTATTTTAAGGGACCCTGAGCATGCCCTGTATGGGGAGTTCCAACACTTGCCTCATGGGTGTTATGATACGAAACTGATGCTGTAGTTTCATTATGTGCAGTTACGAAACTGTGTTTTGATTGCCTTCGTTTTGTCTTCTGCTATGGCGCTGAGGCTGACCAGTAAATGACTGGAACGTTTCCTCTTGCCTCTTGTATACTTGTGAGACTGCATACTACAACATGGTGGCAGCGGTAAAAAGAGAACATCATCTTCCTGGTCAATACAGCCTCCCCGCCCATTGAACAGCACAGACCCGGAGACCATCCTTTTCGACCAGAGGCTGGGCCGGCGAATCTTCCCGCCAGTGAATCTCGGGCAAAGCAACCTTCGATTGTTCAAGTTCCTCGCAAGTCTGGATCTGCAAGCATCTAACCTTGGCCAAGGTGGTACATCATCTTCGGTTGTCCAGAAGGAATCGCCCTGCACATTTTTTTGCAGCAACCTTGCAGAACTTTTCGTGCAAACAGGTGTGTAGCCCTCATACCATGCGAGTGCAAGCCCAAGGGGAACAACTGCATCAAGCGCATCTTGTGATCCCTTGCACAGTT
>JBHNNM010001110.1:0-653 GCA_048563625.1 Gammaproteobacteria bacterium
CACACACACACACACACACACGCGCGCACACCAGTCTCCGCTCGTCCACTCATACAATAATTAACAAAATATTAACTTAATGATCTCAGACAACAACACCAATTTGAATCTGTCTTATCACCCACCCAACCCGTGCCTCCTTCTCTTGCCTAGATCTCTCATACTCTCCGCCCACACACCCGCCCTTTCCCCTCTCCCTATCCATATGCATCCATCTACATTCAACTGCCACACACACACAGATTTCTTCAGATTCTACAGGAAGGCCTGTGCAAACAAGAAGGTTTTTAGCTGCGATTTGAATTGAGACAGTGTTGGTACATTTCTTAGAGTGGCCGGCAGAGAATTCCAGAGAGATGGTGCCATGAAACTGAAAGAACGTTGTCCAAATGATTTGAGATTTCGCTTTGGAATTTTGAGCAGCTTTTCATTAGAAGATCGGAGAGAGCGAGACGGTTCATAAGTGCAGAGAGATGAAGAAAGATAAGGAGGTAAAGACCCATCAAAATGGCGGTAAGCAAGAGTTGCAATCTTATACTGACAGCGGAATTTTACTGGTAACCAGTGAAGTTCCTTAAGAAGCGGTGTTACGTGATCTCGTCTTCTTTTTTCAACACGAGCCGTGCCGCGTTATTCTGCACCCGCTGTAACTG
>JBHNNM010001111.1:0-652 GCA_048563625.1 Gammaproteobacteria bacterium
TTATTTATTAATGAAATTGCATCATCCGTTGAACAACAGGGTATGCATGGTATTCAGCTACTGCCAGGGTTAGTGGAAATATTTCTTCTGCTTTTTGCTGATGATATTGTTCTCATATCTGATACACCAAGGGGTCTCCAAAACCAGCTCGATGTGCTCAGTTCAGCTTGCAAAGATCTTTTTCTCCACATAAATACTGACAAAACAAAAGTCATGGTGTTCAGAAAAGGGGGCTTTTTGGGCAAACACGAAAAGTGGCATCTCGATGGAAATAATATCGAAGTTGTCAATGAATATACTTATTTGGGGTACACATTTACCACAAAAATGAGTGTAACGAAGGGTGTTGATGTTTTGGCAGCAAAAGGAAAACGTGCTTGTGTAGAGTGTGTCAGATATATTGGTAAATTGAGTGAGATATCAAAAAAATGCTTTTTTAAAATATTTGACACCCAAGTACAACCTGTCATTCTGTACTCAGCAGAAATTTGGGGACTGCATCGTCTGAGTAACGTAGAAAGAGTTCACACTTTTGCTTGCAAGCGTTATTTGAATGTCCCGCTCAAAGTACCCAACAAGTTTGTGTACGGAGAAACGGGCCGCTACCCGTTGTATGTTAACAGTGCGGTCAGATGTATCCGATACTGGCTGA
>JBHNNM010001112.1:0-651 GCA_048563625.1 Gammaproteobacteria bacterium
TGGCTCTCTGTATTGACCGAATTACAGAACAGAGGCTTACAGCACATCTTAATCGCCTGTGTGGATGGCTTAAGTGGTTTTCCCGAAGCTATCAATACTGCCTACCCTCAGGCCAGAGTTCCGCTGTGTATTGTGCATATGCTCAGAAATTCACTGAAGTTTGTGCCCTGGAAGGATTACAGAGCGGTTACAGCGGATTTAAAGCAAATCTACCAGTCTGCAACTGAGCAGGAAGCCGCAATGGAATTAGAGCGGTTTGCTCAAAAGTGGGAGGATAAATACCCACAAATCAGTCGGTCATGGAAGGCACACTGGCCGAACCTTATCACGCTGTTTGATTATCCTGAGGATATCAGGCGGGTTATTTATACCACCAATGCCATTGAGTCAGTGAACAGTGTTATTCGCAAGGCTATTAAGAACAGGCGACTGTTTCCTAACGATGATTCTGCCATGAAGGTGATTTATCTGGCTATCCAGTCGGCTTCCAAAAAATGGTCAATGCCCATCAGAAATTGGAAAGCAGCAATGTATCGATTTATAATCGAGTTTGAGGAGCAGTTGGCTCCTTATATTTAAATAAGAGCGGATACACAGTTTAATTTACACTGTCGAGCTTTTTGTTTTTGAGTCAGTTTTTTCAGGTATTCC
>JBHNNM010001113.1:0-650 GCA_048563625.1 Gammaproteobacteria bacterium
CCTGAACTGATTCTGTGGATTTTTGATGTATTTATCAATATGCTGCCAGTGTCCGTCAATATGACATTGCTGGTAGTAATCATCAAAAAACTGTTCTTTGAGTTCATCAAAGGTATAACCTTCATCGTTATTAGTCCGATCTGAATTATCCGGCGGCGCTAGATAAAGCGGCTGACCATTACGCTCTGTAACGGACCATTGCTCTTTGTCCAGTGTCTGCCTGCCTTCTTTATCCAGATAGAGTAATTCACCCCGATTATTTTTAAGCTGTACTTTCTCCCCGCTTTCTTTAGCCAGTGTTTTTCCCCAGGTATGCACCAGCTTTTCCAACCGCTCCTGATTAAAACCGGCACCAATCCCCAGATGGGAGTGATACCAGTCCAAGATCAGCTGACGTTGTGCAGGAGTATGCCATAGGCAGTGCTGCAGCAGCCAGCAGGGCAATAAACTGTTTATCCGAGACAGCCTTAACTTCATAACGGCATAAAAACCGATCATAGAGCGCCGCCAGTTCATCATCTTCCGGCAGTTCATTACTGGCACCGACTACACATAACAGAGGCACTTTTTCACGCACATCGCCATTATCAAACTCACGTTCATTTAATAAGGTCAGCAGGGAATTTAAAATGGCGCTATTGGCTTTAAAA
>JBHNNM010001114.1:0-650 GCA_048563625.1 Gammaproteobacteria bacterium
CCATTTTTTCCAATGCTTTTAGCTGTACTTATGATTTTTTCAATTACACCATCGGCGATATTCAGTAAATATCATAAATACAACCTGGTTAAGTTGCACTTATGAGTTGAATCTAAGTTACGTTTTAGGTTAAGTGAAAATAAATTATTGATCACAACGGGAAACAGTCGATTCCAGTTAGTCACCTTGCCTGCAGGTCAGTTTCCTTTTATTGATTTAAGTCAAAATTCAACAGAAATATGCATACAACAAAACCAATTAAAAACATTGATTAAGGATGTCGTACATGCAAAAGGGGAAAATGACTCACGCAAGTATCTCAATGGTATTTTATTTGATGTACAAAATGAACAGTTAATTGTTGTTGCAACTGATGGACACAGAATGGCTAAAACAACCGCTAATATAAATAATGATCAATCAGAAGGACAATATATTTTGCCCAAAAAACCTGTTGAATTGTTAAGTAAGATTCTTATGGATAAAGATTCAACTATTAATGTGATTTTAAGTTCTAATCACATATCCATTAAAACCTGATGTATCCCCACGAATTTATTAGAAAATTCGAGGTTTAAATAAGATCGACTTTCATGGTGAAATATGATCAAATTTGTTTCGACCAAAAAACAAATCAAAAGAACACCATG
>JBHNNM010001115.1:0-649 GCA_048563625.1 Gammaproteobacteria bacterium
TGATTTCACACACAATGGTAAACAGGTGGTAAACAGGCTCAAGATCCCCCAGGGTCTCTCCACACTATTGTTTCACCGGTGGAGTGAAGTTCCTTCAAGGGGAGGGGTCCGCGGTGATTCATCGTATGAAAAACTACCTGCTTTACAAAGATGCCACTTGTCTGTGTTCTTCCAGTGCTGCTTTTTAGAGCTTTTAGCTAGGCCATCTTCTATCAGAACTCTTCTTCTTAGTGGTTTTATTCTTTTAGCATTGTGTAGGGCTTTGTTCTTCTCAGAGTGGTTTTTGTGGGGTTCCTTTCCAGTTTGACTGGTTCATTGTAGGGCTTTTTCTTTGGCTGTCTTCTGTCTGGCTATGGCTTTTTGTTTCGTTCAGTATTTCATCAGGTTCCTTTAATTCTGAATGCTTTGTGCGGAGGGTGGGGTGGAGGATGGGGGTTGTCATACACCTTCTTGTACCTAGCTTTTCCTGTGGTTTTGTTCTGGTTGATCATTTCTTAGTGTTTCTCTCTTTGTAGTGTTCTTTTCGGGGGTAGTCCACATGTCAGATTCACAGCCTGTGGCAGGGTGATTTCACACACAATGGTAAACAGGTGGTAAACAGGCTCAAGATCCCCCAGGGTCTCTCCACACTATTGTTTCACCGGTGGAG
>JBHNNM010001116.1:0-649 GCA_048563625.1 Gammaproteobacteria bacterium
GGCATGAGTGGTGACGACGGAAGCCAGACTGAAAAGGGTGGAACAGATTGTGGTCTTCAATAAAGAGTATTAGATACTTATGAATGTGCTTTTCAAGTGGTTTGGACAAAATAGATAGAAGAGAAATTGGTCTGAAAGTATTTGGGTCAGTAAGATCTTTGGTTTTAGGCAGTGGAATAACTTTGGCCGCTTTCAGAGCCGAGGGAAATATATTTTGTTGAATGCATAAATTATAGATGTATGTCAAAGATTCTACTGCATAAGGAAGAGCAAGTTTTAACATCATAGAATTAATATTGTCGGGCCCCATTGCTTTTTTGTTCTTTAGTTTTTTAATATACGCGCCTACTTCATGTACAGCAATTGGAGGAACCTTAAATGAATCGCTGGAACTAATCCTATCCTTGCAAAACTTCTTCAGGGATGCTGGGATCTTATAGTCACTAGAAGTGCTAGTATCTGCAGATTTAAGTATGGCGTCAGTTAAGGATAGAAAGTGATTGTTGAACACATTAGGAGAGCATTTAATCTCTGCAGTCTTTGCTTTATTTCGGGACTTGTGTGTAATTTCAGTCATTGCACGCCATAGTGATGCAGTATCTTTGTTATCATTGATCAGTTTTGCGAAGTAAGCTTTTTTTGCTGCTCT
>JBHNNM010001117.1:0-649 GCA_048563625.1 Gammaproteobacteria bacterium
TCTTTGTCCACCGGCACTGTCCCATTTGGGTTAAAGCAGGCTCTTGTGAAACATATACTGAAGAAACCGGGTCTTGATGCTAATGATTTAAGAAATTTCAGACCAGTCTCAAATCTCCCATTCGTTTCGAAGATACTAGAGAGGGTAGTTCTTCTTCAACTGCAGTCTCATCTGTGCGCAAACAGCTTACTCGAAATTCGACAGTCTGCGTACAGAAAATATCACAGTACCGAAACTGCTGTTTTGAGTGTACTAGAAGGCCTCCTTACAAAGTCTGATCAGAAACTTGTGTCAATACTTGCACTGTTGGATCTGAGTGCTGCTTTTGACACCCTTGACCATGCCATCCTATTAAGACGACTTGAGAGCACTTTTGGAATCTCGGGAGTAGCGCTGTCTTGGTTCGAGTCATACCTAAGTGATAGGACGCAGTCTGTTGTGGTTGACGGTTTGATGTCCACACCAATACCCCTTGTCTTTGGTGTTCCTCAGGGATCGGTCCTCGGACCTGTACTATTCACCCTGTATTCACAACCCCTGTCTGATGTCATAGCATGTCACAGCTGTGACTATCACAAGTACGCTGATGACACAGAAATCTCTGACAGTGCACCACCTAGCGATTTCACTTCTGCTCAGTCCAACATTC
>JBHNNM010001118.1:0-648 GCA_048563625.1 Gammaproteobacteria bacterium
AAGAAAGAACGCATAGTGGAAAAGAAGAGGAAAAGAGAGAAAAACTAAACCAAAAACACTTTCTGAAAAGAATGAGAAATGTCAGCGAGCAACGTAATCCGTGTACACGATACAATCCATTTAGCCGACAACAACACGGCAGGGCAGCAGACGCTCACGAACTACCCCACACAAAGAAAGAATGAACGGTTCGTTAAACATCGAGACCACCCCACTCACTCGTACATCGCAAATGAACGATATAACTCGAGAAACAAAAGGGCAAGCCAAGAGAAAAAACAATGAATGGCAAGAACCGGCAACTAGCCCAACCCGGCGAAACCCTAACCCAGGGAGGCCATGAAATCGGAGTCTACTGAACTAGAACGAACAAGCTTTTTTCATCGTTACATATAATGAAACAAACAAGGCTAAACCGGAAAAATCAAATAAAATACCCAATAAAAGGCAGGCTCCCTGATGAGGTCTAGCCTGTTGTGAAAGCTAGAGTAAACACAACGAAAAAGACCGCAAGCAAGTTGGTGCGAAACGCTACGCACATAACAAGGCTCGAAAAGGATGAAATAACAAGGCCCAACTACTGAAAAGGAGTTTCATCCCTGGAGAGTCGAAATGGAAATTTGTCCAAGTCGGTTGCCCTGTGCACAC
>JBHNNM010001119.1:0-647 GCA_048563625.1 Gammaproteobacteria bacterium
TATTACTATGATAAACACACACACACACACACACACACACACACACACACACACACACACACACACACACACACACACACACACACATGCACCTCCCCCACCTCCCCCCTCTTCCTCTGCCCCTCTCTTTGTCTCGCATGCAGACATACTCTCTCTCTCCCCACCCACCATCTCTACCGCTCCCTGCATTCTCTCACACTCTCACCCTCTTAACAACCGTGACAATTAAAACACTCAGGAAGCACATTCATGCGGGGGGTTAGTGTGGGGGTTGCAGGGGGAGGTGGGAGGTGAAGGGGGGGAAGGCGGGGGCTGAAGACTGCAGAGATCCTACTGGCAGAAAGCTGTCGTAAACAAGTGAGTTTTGAGTCTGGATTTAAACAGCGGAAGGGTAGAAGAATTTCTGAGGCCGGATGGCAGAGAGTTCCAGACAGAAGGTGCAAGAAAGCTGAAGGAACGCTCTCCGAACGTTTTGGTGTTGCGCTTTGGGACTTTCAGGAGCTTCTCACACGATGAGCGAAGGTTTCGTGTTGGTTCATATGCACATAGAGTCTGAGAAAGATAACCTGGTAGAGAGCCGTCAAAAAAGCGGTAGACAAAAGTGGCTATCTTGTACTGTGGTCGGAATTTCATCGGTAGCCAGTGCA
>JBHNNM010001120.1:0-646 GCA_048563625.1 Gammaproteobacteria bacterium
TGTAACCTGCCACCTGCACTTTTTGGCAGAATGACCGGGATTTTTTACGTGCTACTGTGGTAACACGGGGGTGGAACGGATACCGAAATAAGAGTCAGCACAGAAAGTCGACCCTGGAGAAGAAAATTCTCCCGCCGTTCCAGCAGGGATTCGAACCCGCGACCTTTCAATCACGAGTCCGGCGCTCTAACCACTGAGCTATCCCCGCCCCCGATTTCACGTCTTCTTCTACCTTACAGAATTTATACCTCAGCAGCCAAAGGGCAAAAGCTACGACGGCTCTCTGCAGCGGAAGTTGCCGAAATACGCCAAGGAGCGTCGCCGCAAATACATTATCCCCCACAAATTACAACCGTGCCCTTCAAAAGGCTCGGCTCAAGTAATGTCTATAACAACACGACCCGTTATGCGACACATATATTTTCTCCACCTGATGTCAGGGGAGGAAAAAAAAGGGACAAGAGACAAAACTTGAATGTCATCGCTTGCAGACTCCGTTCACGGTTTTGACAGAAATATCAATGTGCCTCGATCGTCGATGCAACGTTCTCTGACTTTGTCCCGGTTCGTGACCGGATGTTTTGACAACTGCTTCACAAAACACACATCGCTGTAAATACGGCCTGAGCACTTTGCCTCTTTATAC
>JBHNNM010001121.1:0-644 GCA_048563625.1 Gammaproteobacteria bacterium
TTAGTATGAAACATGAGAGTCTCCTTTTGTTTTGTTATAAAGATTCACACCTTTAATCAAAACGGGAAACTCTCACTAAGTCAAGCCGACTGTCAGATCAGGTCGGAACTACTACACTTTAACACGACCCCATTGTTTTTTAATGGTTTTGATGTTTTCTTCGTGCCTTGTGTCTTGGCTATATGATATGAATATTGATGATTCAGTTTCTTTTCTTGCGTCATATAACTGACACACTTCGTTGACATTTTCTTTGAATGGTTGAGTCCACTCCCATTCAATATGAAAAATATCATTCTGTTTATTATCTTTAATTACTGCATCAGTTCTATTGCCTTGCTCGAAATGAGTAAAGTAACCCATTAAATCAGCACTGGATCGAACGCAAATGCCTATATGAGTTGTCCATTCTGCACGACTTCCAGAGCGCTTGTGATGTTCAGATAGTGGGAAATCTCGGTACCAAAACCGATTGAATAAGGTAACAAAATCTCTAGCATCTCTTTTCATATTTTATATTTAACGCTGATGTATCCCCACGAATTTATTAGAAAATTCGAGGTTTAAATAAGATCGACTTTCATGGTGAAATATGATCAAATTTGTTTCGACCAAAAAACAAATCAAAAGAACACCATGAAAGC
>JBHNNM010001122.1:0-644 GCA_048563625.1 Gammaproteobacteria bacterium
TCGATAAGCATATGAAGTACATCGACAGAATGACGCAGATTATCAGGAATCGCAAAGGTGAGGAGGCGTTCGTCCAATATTACGGTGCTAATAACGTGGTGTTTTGGCCGTGGCTTCGAACGGATACGCCGTGGCCATGGGCCTACGACATGGACATGCAAGGGAGGCTTATCGACGTGTTCAACATCGAGAAGATGCCTAACATGAAGATGAAGCTGCTGCCGCCCGTGACGTTTTTGAGGATGAGGCTCAGACCTCGGTGGAGAGAGCAGCGGCTGCACGCCACCGTAAACAGCCAAGACGTGCAGCTGGACACCTACACCTTCATCCCTAAAGTCGACAACCCCTGGATGGATACCAACGTGCTGGCGATCAACGCGGGACAAGCACCGGACCTGAACGCTTCGAACGGATACGCCGTGGCCATAAGGAACGCCAACAAGAGGACCATGGTGGTGTACCAAAAGTTCTACGTTTTGTTTCGCGGGAGGAGCAATAATCAGACTTACACCGATGCTTAGGGGGATCGGTTTTGAGGGATCGGTTTTGAGGGATCGGTTTTGAGGGAGCGGTTTTGCACTATTAATGTTGAGGGATCGGTTTTTAAATATCGCTTTTTGACTATCATTTTTGCAGTATCGATT